>DATIVB010000638.1:0-2868 GCA_035466375.1 Chondromyces sp. | reverse complement strand
ACCCACCGCAGCGCGCCGCCCCGGTACTCCATGACCCGGTCGGCGTGCTCGGCGAGGTGGCGGTCCGCGGTGATCCAGATCGAGGTCCGGCCCACCGACGCCCGCACGACGGCCTTGCGCCAGATCTCGCCGCGGACCGCGTTGACCCACGGCATCGGGTCGACCACGACCAGCACGCGGTAGGCCGACGGGATCACCCGCGCCACCTGCACCAGCATCCGGTGGTAGACGGGCAGGGGCTCGCCGTCGGCCTCCAGCGCGCGGTCTCCGAGCTGCTCGGCGACCTCGGTCAGCGAGCAGGCCTCGCGCAGCGCGGCCAGAGATCGGCGGTCGATGGCTGTACGGCTCAGCGCGCCGAGGTTGCGGTGGAGGTCGCCGGCGATGAAGGGCTCGCCGGGGGCCACCAGAGCTGCCAGCCGATCGCTGCCATTGATCGGGGAGCCGTCGACCGAGACCCGCCCCGACAGCGGCGGACGCCGGCCCGCCAGCACCTCGGCCAACACGCCCGCCTCGGCCGGCGCGTCGCACAGGATCGCCAGCGAGTCGCCGGCGCGCAGCTCGAGGTCGAGGGGCACCGACCGCGGCAGGCGGTCCTCGCCCCCGACCACGACCTGGTCGAGACCGAAGGTGCCGCGCACCTCGCGGCTCGGCGGCGCCGGACGATCCGGTTCTGCGCCGGGTTCTTTCGAACGCGCGGCGCGCTGGGCCGCGAAGAGCAGCAGGGCCGGCGCCAGCCACCCACCGTGGGCGAGCTCCACCAGCCGCGGCGCCAGCACGAAGACCACGGCCCAACCGCCGACCGCCAGGAAGTCCGCGGCGTCCGGACGGCTGCCGTCGCGGCGCGGACTGTAGCGCGCCGCAGCCGCCACCAGGAGCGCCAGAAGCAGCCACCCCAGGCCGATGTCCCAGCCGCCGCGGACGACCACCAGCACGACCGCCGACAGCGCGACCGCGAGGGACGCCCACGGCTCGGCGGCACGGGAGCGGAGGACCTTCCGGTGGAGAGCGAGCGCGGCCGCAGCCACCACCGGTCCCCACCACGGCCGCCACCACACCACCCACGGCAGGGCCGTCAACAGCACTGCGTGGTACCATCCGGCCGCCAACGGAAACTGGATCCTCACGGTGCGATGGTACTCCGGCGGCTGGTCGCGACCAAGCGCCGGCGGCGTCCCGGGGCCGGCGACGGCGCATGAAATGCTCGCGGCGCCTGACGAACGAGGCGCACCCGCCGCACCCCGGATGATTGCGGCGGTCGGCCGGGTTCTCCCTTGCGTGGCCGCTCATCGCAGCAGCAGCCCGGCAACGACACGACCGACAGGGGCCGCGCGGCTGCGGCCGCCGCCACGGGAGGCGACATGAGAGAGCTCGAGGGGCTGGACCTCCTCCAGATCGACGAGATGCTGCGCGACGACGAGCGCATGGTGCGCGACACCACCCGCGAGTGGGTGGACGACCGCGTGCTGCCGCACATCGAGCAGTGGGCCTGGGACTGCCACTTTCCACGCGAGCTGGTGCCGGAGCTCGGCGCGCTCGGTCTGCTGGGCGCGCCCTACTCCGAGTTCGACCTCCCGGGAGTGAACTCGGTCGCCTACGGCCTCATCAACCGCGAGCTCGAACGCGGCGACTCCGGGCTGCGCTCCTTCGTCTCGGTGCAGACCTCGCTGGTGATGTTCCCGATCCTCGAGTGGGGCAGCCCCGAGCAGCAGCAGCGCTGGGTGCCCGCCCTCGGCGCCGGCGAGGCCGTCGGCTGCTTCGGCCTCACCGAGCCCGACTTCGGTTCCAACCCCGGCGGCATGCGGACGCGGGCGGTGCGCGACGGCGACGACTGGGTGCTCAACGGCGCCAAGGCCTGGATCACGAACGGCAGCATCGCCGACGTGGCGGTGGTGTGGGCGAGGACCGACGCCGGCATCCGCGGCTTTCTGGTGGAGCGCGGCACCCCCGGCTTCTCCGCCGTCGAGCACAAGGGCAAGTACTCGCTCCGGGCCTCGGTGACGTCGCAGCTCGTGCTCGAGGACTGCCGGGTCCCGGCGGATGCCGTCCTGCCCGGCGCGGACGGCCTGAAGTGCGCCCTCAAGTGCCTCAACCAGGCCCGCTACGGCATCGCCTGGGGCGCGCTCGGCTCGGCGATGGCGACCTTCGCAGCGGCGCTCGAGTACGCGAAGACCCGCATTCAGTTTCGCGGCAAGCCCATCGCCGCGCACCAGATCCAGCAGGAGAAGCTGGTCTTCATGTACTCCGAGATCCTCAAGGGCCAGCTGCTGGCGCTGCAGATGGGCCGCCTCAAGGACCGGGGGCAGCTGCGCCACGAAGCGGTGTCGCTGGGCAAGCGCAACAACGTCTGGGTCGCCCGCGAGTGCGCCAAACTGGCGCGCGAGATCCACGGCGCCAACGGCATCGTCAGCGAGTACCCCATCATGCGCCACCTCATGAACCTGGAGACCGTCTCCACCTACGAGGGCACGCACGACATCCACACGCTCGTGCTCGGCCACTACCTCACGGGGATCCCCGCCTTCGACCCGGCGGATTAGGGCGCGGGGCTTGGGGCTTGGGGCTTGCAGTTTTGAGTTTTGAGTTTTGAGTTTTGAGTTTCGAGTTCCCCCCGCCCCATCCGAGAACAGGGGGAGTGGGTGGGAAATCCGAAATCCGAAATCCGAAATCCCAAATCCCAAATCCGAAATGGGCCGGCGGGCGGCATTCCTAATTCCTCATTCCTAATTCCTCATTCCCTCTGCAACCTTTTCTCGTTTCCTACGTACGAGAAGTCACAGGGTCGCGATGTCCGATCCTACGTGGGACCGAGACAGCAAAAGAACGACCTCTGAGAGACTCCTCCTTCTTGGCTCCTCCCCCGGGAGCCAC
>DATIVB010000637.1:0-2576 GCA_035466375.1 Chondromyces sp. | reverse complement strand
AGCCGCCGGCTCCGATGATCGCCACGACCTCCGCTGCGAGCTCGTTCGGAATCGGGATCGAAAGGTTGTACTGCGCGATACGCCACCCGGACTCGGTCAGCAGCAGCACCCCGCTCCCACGGCAGGTGCCGTAGGCGTCGTTCGACAGCAGCTCGTCGAACCAGGCGGTGGCACCGTCGGCCGATACGACGACGTGCCGCTCCTGCGGGGTGTAGGTCCAACCACGTCCAGCCGAGAAGTAAGGCTCCGCGAACGCCTTGAACTCCGAGACCGACCACCGTTCCGAGGCGTCGGTGCCGAGAAACACGGCGTCCTCAGCGAAGAAACCGAAGTAGCGTTCGCCGTCCGCCTCCGAGGCCGCACGGTGGAAGGCATCGAGAACCGCGCCGACCGCCTCCGCCTCGGCTCCGGCCCCGCCCGCGACCGGACACACTGTGCACACGATGATGGCCACGACCGACACCGTCGTCTTCGCCCGACACTCCATGTCATCCTCCCCGCATTTCCCGCAATGTCGTCACCCGATCCGGCTCACCGCGGCGACGACCGCGGTCCACAGCCCGCGCAGGCCGAGCACGACCGACACCGCGACCACGAGGCCCATCACCAGATTCTGCGGCGCCGAGTTCACGCCCTCGTCGCCCAGGAAGGCGCGGTCGTTCATGGTCGCCCACAGGAAGACCGCGACCAGCGGCAGCAGCAGGCCGTTGAAGGCCTGGGCCAGGATGATGACCGGGATCGGCCGCAGGTCGGCGACGCCGAACGCCATCCCCGTCCCCAGAACCGCCAGCCACACCAGGCGGAAGCGGGAGCCCGAAGGGGACCACGGGCCCGACGCGGCGCCATCGCCGAAGATCGACGATGCGGTGAGCGCGGCGGCCAGCGGCGCCGTGGTGGCCGAGGTGATGCCGGCGGCGAAGAGTCCGAAAGCCAGCGACGCGCCGGTACCCGGGCCCAGCCGCTGCTCGAGAATTGCCGCCAGCTGCTCGTACTCGAGCCCGCCGCCGAGGACGCTGCCCACCACCAGCACCCCGAGCGAGATGATGCCGCCGCCGACGACCGCCACCGCCAAACCCCAGCGCATCCCGGCCAGCCCGCTGCCCCGCGCCAGCGCCGAGCCCAGGAAGAGGTTGTAGGGCACGACCGTGGTCCCGACCAGCCCGAGCACGAGCACCGTCGAGCCGCTCGGGATCCGCGGCACCAGCAGGCCCTCCGCCAGCTCCGCGAGATCCGGTCCGACGCGCGCCGCGGTGACCAGGAAGGCGACCCCCATCAGACCGACCAGCGCGCCGAGGGTGCGCGCGATCCAGCGGGTGCTTCCGGTGGCGAGCAGCGCCCCCGCTGCCGCGCCTGCGGCCAGCGTGAGCGTTGCCACGGGCACGTCGACGAGCAGCCGCAGCCCCGCCACCCCGCCGAGCAGGTTGCCGGCTTCGTAGGCGGCGCAGCCGAGCACCACCCCGACCGCCACCACGGCCGGCACCGCCCGACCCCACCTCGAGGCGGCGAAGCGGGAGCGCATCGCCTCTCCGAGCTCCTTGCCGGTGAGCACCGTGATGCGGCCGGAAGCCTCCTGCAGCACCAGGCAGGCGACGGTCGAGAACAGCAGCGCCCACGCCAGCGCGAAGCGGAAATCGCTGCCGGCGCGGGCCGCGGTGGTCACCGTCCCGGGGCCGATGAACGCCGCCGCGATCACCGACCAGAAGAGGATGTCCAGGAGGCGTTTCATGCAACCCTCGGCTTCGAGCCCGCCCGGAAATGCGAGGAGAAAACGTTCCAACGTTTGAACGTTCGAACGTTCGAACGTTTCATCCCGTCAAGGAGAGCGTGAACTCGCCAGCGAACGCGCTCGGACCTGGACCTCATTCTGCCCGTCCGTACCCGCCGCCGCCGGGGGTCTCGAGGATAAGGCGGTCGCCCGGTCCCACCTCGCAGCCGTCGATGCCCGCGAGCTCGTGCCGTGAGCCGTCGGCGCGCACCAGCGACTGGCGGCCCACCGCCCCGTCCCCGCCGCCGGCCATGCCGAACGGGGCGCTCACACGATGCTGGCTGAGGATGGAGAGCGACATCGGCGCCAGGAACTCGATCTCGCGGATCAGACCGTCGCCGCCGCGCCAGCGCCCCGCGCCGCCGGAGTCGGAGCGCAGCGAGAACTGCCGCAGGCGCACCGGGTAGCGCTGCTCGATGACCTCGGGGTCGGTGATCCGGGTGTTGGTCATGTGGGTGTGAACGCCGCTTTCACCGTCAAACCCCTCGACCGCCCCGCTGCCGCCGCCCACGGTCTCGTAATAGCCGAAGCGGTCGGTCCCGAAGCTGACGTTGTTCATGGTGCCCTGGCTGCATCCTGCGAGCCGCAGGGCCTCGATCAGAGTGTCCACCAGCCGCTGCGAGGTTTCCACGTTGCCGCCCACCACGGCCGGGCAGCAGCTCGGATCGGCCGTGAACGTCGGGTTGAGCAGCCCCTCGGGGATCCGGAGCTGCACCGGCTCGAGCAGCCCCTCGTTGAGCGGCAGGTCGAGATCGACGAGCAGGCGCATGACGTACATGGTCACGCTGTGGACGATCGCCGGTGTGGCGTT
>DATIVB010000636.1:0-8507 GCA_035466375.1 Chondromyces sp. | reverse complement strand
CGGGATCCAGCTTCGCTACAGTTTCGTCGACTACGACCCCGCGGTCCGTTTCAACGACAGCGACTACTCCAACTTCTATATCCGGCGGGCACGCCTCATCTTCACCGGCCACGCCTTCGACCCGAAGTTCACCTACTTCATTCACCTCCAGCTCGAGCCGAGCCGGGCGGTCAACGCCCACGACCTGTGGCTCGAGTACGCGTTCTCGGACCTGCTGCGGCTCGGGGCCGGCCGCAACAAGATCGCCTACGGTCTCGAGTTCCTGAACTCGGGGGCGGGGCTCGGTATGGTCGAGCGCTCGGTGTTCTCGGGCGAGACCGACATCGACGCCGGGCCGGACAATGCCCCCGGCCCCAGGTATCCCGGCGGTGGCACCGAACGGTTCGCGCTCAGCTGGCTGGCCGACAGCGGCTTCGCCACCGGCGGCCTCGTCCTCTACCGTTCGCAGGGCGTCCAGCTGCGGGGGCATCGCGGCACGGCCTCGACACCGACCTTCGAGTACCAGGCGGGTCTGTGGCAGGGCCGCAGCACGACCGGACTCTCGAACGACGGCAGCTCCCATCTCTACGCAGTGCGGGTCGGCTACCACCCCTGGGGTTTCGTCGACTGGCGGTTGGTCGGCGACGGCGGGAGCTCCGGCCGGCTCAAGCTCGGTCTCCTCGCCTCCGCCTACGCCAACTCCGGCGAGGGCGGTGGCGGCTTCAGCGAGCACGGGTACAACTTCGCGGCGATGCTCCGCTACCGCGGCTTCTCGGCGGACTCGGAGTGGGGCACCGAGCTCTTCGACTTCGACTCCCGGGCCGACGACTTCGAGCGTGCCGGCTGGCGGACCGAGCTCGGGTGGTTCATCCTGCCGGCGAAGCTCGAGCTCAAGGCGCGCTACGCCACGATCGTGAGGCTCGAGGACCCCACGTTCGAGCGGGCCGTGGCCTCCGGGCTCGGAGTGGCCGAGCTCGCCGACGGCGAGGCCTGGGTGCCGGCGGTGGAGGACCGGATCTCGGAGGTCTCCGTCGGTCTCAACTACTTCATCCACGACTGGCACCGCAACAAGCTGCAGTTCGACCTCTCGCGGCTGACTCGATCTTTCACCGCCGATCCCGACGCCGTGATCGAAGGCGTGCCCTCGCCGATCCCTGCCTCTCCGGACCAGGTCGACTACCGGGTGCGCGCCATGGTGCAGCTGTTCTTTTAGTTTTGAGTTTTCAGTTCTGAGTTTTGAGTTGTCCCCCAGCCACCCCGGGTGATTCGTGTCAGGGGGAGGGCGGTTGGGAACTCAAAACTCAAAACTCATAACTCAAAACTTCATGTGCTCAGCCCCAACCGCCCGCCGTCGTAGCGGTCGCGGGTCACCTCGTCGCACCAGCCGGCGTTCTCGAGGTACCAGCGCACGGTGGCGCGGAGGCCGTCGTCGAAGCTGAAGCGCGGCGCCCAGCCCAGCTCGTCACGCATGCGCGAAGCGTCGATGGCGTAGCGCAGATCGTGGCCGGGCCGGTCGGCGACGAACTCCACCAGCCGGCGCCGGCTCGAGCCGGCGGGGCCCGGTTGCAGCTCGTCGACGAGGTCGCAGATCGCGTGCACGACCTCGAGATTGCTGCGCTCGGCCCCACCGCCGATGTTGTAGGTGCGGCCCGGTCTCCCCCGCCGGACCACCAGCTCGAGGGCCCGGCAGTGGTCCTCCACGTGCAGCCAATCGCGGACGTTGGCGCCGGCGCCGTACACCGGCAGCGCCCGCCCGGCGGCGGCGTTGGCGATCATCAGCGGGATCAGCTTCTCGGGGAACTGGTACGGCCCGTAGTTGTTGGAGCAGTTCGAGATCGTCACGGGCAGCCCGTAGGTGCGGTGCCACGCGCGGGCGAAGTGGTCGGCGGCCGCCTTGGACGCGGAGTACGGGCTCGAGGGGTCGTAGGGGGTCGCCTCGGTGAAGAACCCGTCGGCGCCCAGCGAGCCGAAGACCTCGTCGGTGCTGACGTGGTGGAAGCGGACGTCGGTGCGGTCGCGCCACGCCCCCCGCGCGGCCTCGAGCAGGTTGGCGGTGCCGCGGACGTTGGTGTCGACGAAGTCGAGCGGGCCGTCGATCGAGCGGTCGACGTGGCTCTCGGCCGCGAGGTGGACGACGGTGTCGATGCGGTGCTCGGCGAACAGCGACCGCATCCGCTCGAGGTCGCGGATGTCGGCGTGGATGAAGCGGTAGCGAGGCCCGAAGGCGGCTTCGGCCTCGCGCAGATTGGCCCGGTGGCCGGCGTAGGTGAGTGCGTCGACCACGACCACCGCGAGCTCGGGATCGTCCGCCAGCGCGTGACGGACGAAATTGCAGCCGATGAAGCCGGCGCCGCCGGAAACCAGCATCGAGCGCGGGCGGTGGGCGCCGTCGGTCACGGGCGGTACTCGGGGAGGTCCTCGGGCGCCATCTCGGCCAGCGGGCGCCAGCTTCTGTCGCGCTCCGAAAGCAGCGGCTCGGCGCCCCCGAGGGGCCACGCGATCTTCAGGCCGGGATCGTTCCACGGCAGGCCCCGCTCGTCGGCGGCGCTGTAGAACTCGGAGCACTTGTACTGGAACTCGGCGTTCTCGCTGAGCACCAGGAAGCCGTGCGCGAAGCCCGCCGGCGCATAGAGTTGGTGGCAGTTGTCGTCGCTGAGCTCGAAGCCGGCCCAGCTTCCGAAGCCCGGGCTGCCGCGACGGATGTCGACGACCACGTCGAAGACGCGACCCCGTGTGGCCCGCACCAGCTTCGCCTGCGGCCGCCGGATCTGGTAGTGGAGGCCGCGCAGGACGCCGCGCTGCGAGCGCGAGTGGTTGTCCTGCACGAAGTCATCGGTGATGCCGAGCTCGGCGAGGCGGCGGCGGTTGTAGGACTCCATGAAAAAGCCGCGACCGTCGCGGTGGATCTCCGGCGCCATCAGGCGCACGCCGGGCAGCGGCTCGTCAATCACCCGCACCGGCAGCCTCCGCGGCCTCGAGGACGTCACGCAGGTAGTCCCCGTAGCTCGAGGAGCCGGCGGCCTCGACCTCGCGTCGGAACTCGGCGGTGGTGATCCAGCCCCGGTTCCATGCGATCTCCTGCAGGCAGCCGATCTTGAGGCCCTGCCGCTCCTCGATCGCCTGGATGAAGTTGGAGGCCTCGATCAGGCTGCGGTGGGTCCCGGCGTCGAGCCACGCGTAGCCGCGGTCGAGCACCGTCACCGTCAGGCGCCCCTGCTCGAGGTAGCGGCGGTTGAGGTCGGTGATCTCGAGCTCGCCGCGGGCGCTGGGCTCGAGTTCCGCGGCCAGTTCGCAGACGTCGGGTCCGTAGAAGTAGAGCCCGGGCACCGCGAACGCGCTCTTCGGCTGGCGCGGCTTCTCCTCGATCGAGAGTGCGCGTCCGCCGCCGTCGAACTCGACCACGCCGTAGCGCTCGGGGTCGCGGACCCGGTAGCCGAAGATGCGGGCGCCGTCGGTCAGGGTGGCGCAGTCGGCAAGCATCCCGGTCAGCCCGGGTCCGTGCAGGATGTTGTCGCCGAGGACCAGGCAGGCCGGCGCGCCGGCGAGGAAGTCGCGGCCGAGCAGGAAGGCCTGGGCGAGGCCTTCGGGGCGCGGCTGCTCGCGGTATGAGAAGCGCATGCCGAAGCGGCCGCCGTCTCCGAACAGCTCGCGGTAGGCCGGCAGGTCGCGAGGCGTGGAGATGATCAGCACCTCCTGAATACCGGCCAACATGAGCAGGCTCAAGGGGTAGTACACCATCGGTTTGTCGTAAACCGGCAGCAGCTGCTTGCTGACGACCGTGGTCACGGGGTGGAGGCGGGTACCCGATCCTCCCGCGAGGATGATGCCCTTCATGCGCCGCTCCTCATCGGCGGAACTCTAACATACGGCGTGGGGGCTTGGTCTCCGATCCCGATCCCGATCCCGTTCCCGATATCCGCCGGAGCACCGAGAGCGCAGTTGTCCGGAGGAAGGGAGCCCGCGAAGCGATGGCCGCGATGTGTCGATACATATCTGCATGAGCGTCGGGAACGGGATCGGGATCGCGATCGGGAAGGGAACCGAACAGGGCTGTGGTGCGTAGAGAAGAGCGGAGGCTGTGATGTGGACCTTCCTGGTGTGGCTGATCCTGCTCGTGGTGTCCTGGCCGCTGGCGCTGCTGGCGCTGGTGCTGTACCCGCTCGTGTGGCTGCTGCTGCTGCCGTTCCGTCTCATCGGAATCACCGTAGATGCCGTCTTCAAGTTCCTGCACGCCCTGCTGACCCTGCCCGCTCGGGTGCTGCGCGGCCCGGCTCGCGCCTGATGACGCTGGCGGCGTCGAGCCGCCTCGTCAGCTCGAGAGCATGAACTCGACCAGCCTCTGCAGATCCTGCTCGGCGGTGTCGGCGTAGGCCGGCATGGCGATCGGGTACTGCTCGTCGAGGTAGGACAGGCGGGGGTTGGACTCGACGAACGACCGCGGATCCTTGAGGTAGGACATGAGGTCCACTTCATCCCAGCGCTCCTCGAGGCCGGTGAGCGGCGGTCCCGATCGTTGGCCCTCCCGATCGGGACCGTGGCATTTGGCGCAGCCCAGGTCGACGTAGAGAGCCTGCGGGCTGCCCGTCTCGGGGCGTGACGCGCCGCACGCCGCGAGGACGAGGACGGCCGCGGCGGCGGCCACGAAGGACGCTTCCACACAGCGGATCGCGGTCATCGGCACCTCCTGTCCGGGGTTGAGGCTCAGTCCCCCACCAAGTGATCCACCTTCGCCGAGCAGATGAAGTCGTTGTCCGAGAGACCGCCGACCGTGTGGGTGCTGTAACGCACGGTGCAGCTGTCGTAGCCGACGACCATCTCCGGGTGGTGGTCCTCGCGGTGCGAGATCCAGGCCACCGCGTTGACGAAGGCCACGGTCTGGTAGTGGTCCTCGAACTGGAAGGTCTTGGTCAGCCGCCCGTTTTCGATCTCCCAGCCCTCGGTGTGGCTCAGCTTGTGCTCGAGGTCGTGGCCGGCAAGCGGCGGGGTGCCGGCAGGAACGGGCCGGCAGCTCATCATCAGCAGCTCGTTGTCACACATGGCGGTCCTCCCCGGACATGATAGTTGATTCTCCGGCGCCGATTGCACGGGATAGATTTTTAGGCTAACCTAAAAAAATGACGATGACCCGCCAGACCGGAGCGGCCGCGCCAGCACGGCCGCGGCTGTCCGAGGCGCAGGAGGACTACCTCAAGCAGATCTTCCTGCTCGGCGAGGAGTGCGAGCGCGTCAGCACCCAGATGATGGCGCGCCGCATCGGGGTGCGACCGGCGTCGGTGACCGAGATGGTCGGGCGCCTGAACCAGCTCGGCCTGGTCGAGCACACGCCCTACCGGGGCTTCCGGCTCTCCGCTGCGGGCCGCCGGGTGGCTCTGGAGATCCTGCGGCATCACCGCCTCCTCGAGACCTTCCTGGTCGAGGAGCTCGGCTATGGCTGGGACCAGGTGCACGACGAGGCCGAGCGCCTCGAGCACGTGATCTCGGAACGTTTCGAGGCGCGGATCGCCGCCGTCATGGGCCACCCGACCCACGACCCGCACGGCGACCCGATCCCCGACGCGGACCTCGCCATGCCGGAACGCCGGGGCCTGGTACGGCTGCCGAGCCTGGCCGAGGGCGGCCGCGGCACCGTGGTAAGGGTCGGCTCGCAGGACGAGGACAGTCTGACCACCCTGAGGCGGCTCGGGCTCGGCTGCGGTGCGGCGGTGCGGCGCGGCAGGCTCTCCGGCGACGCGATCCGGGTGACGATCGGCAACGACGTGGTGCAGCTGCCGGTTTCACTCGCGGAGACGCTCTGGGTCGAGGAGGAAGCATGATCTCGGATCGCGCACGAGCACTCGGCGACATCGCGGGGATGGCGGTCTTCGTCGTTGTCGCGGCGTCCGCCATGGGCTGCGGCGGCGCCCCCGATCCGCAGTCGGGCGAGAGGCTGCGAATCGTCGCCACGACAACCGTCGTCGGCGATCTGGTGGGTACGATCGCGGGCCCCGACGCCGAGCTCGAGGTCCTCATGGGTCCCGGCATCGACCCCCACCTCTACAAGGCTTCGGCGGGCGACGTCGGCCGCATGAGCTCGGCGCAGATCATCTTCTACAACGGGCTCCACCTCGAGGGCAAGATGGCGGAGGTCCTCGAGGGGATCGACAGGCGCGGCGTGCGCACGGTCGCGGTTGCCGAGTGCGTCCCCACCGAGCGGTTGCTTCCGCTCGAGGGCTTCGCCGGTCTGTACGACCCGCACGTCTGGTTCGACGTCGGCCTGTGGTCCGAGACGGTGGGCTGCGTTGCCGGGGAGCTGGCGGCGCTCGATCCTCCGCACGCCGAGGGCTACCGCACCAGGGCCGCAAAGCTCTTTCAGGAGCTCGCGGCGCTCGACGAGGAGGTTGGCCGCAGGGTGTCCGTGCTGCCGGAAGAGCGGCGGGTGCTGGTCACGGCACACGACGCCTTCTCGTACTTCGGACGCGCCTACGGGTTCGAGGTGCGCGGCCTGCTCGGGGTGAGCACGGCGGCCGAGGCGGGCACCGCCGACGTGCAGTCCCTCGCCGGCTTCATTGTCGAGCGCGGGATCCCGGCGATCTTCCTCGAGACCTCGGTGCCGCCGCGCTTCGTGCAGGCCCTGCAGGAGGCGGTGACCGCGCGCGGCTTCGCGATCACGATCGGCGGCAAGCTGTACTCGGACTCGCTGGGCGACCCCGGCACCCCGGCCGGGACCTACGTGGGCACGGTGCGCGCCAACGTCGAGGTGCTGCTGAGAGCGCTCGGCGGCGGCGGAAAGGGGAGCGAATGACGGCTCCGGACAATCGCTGGGCGCTCGAGGTCGAGGACCTCACCGTGGCGTACGAGGATCGACCTGTTCTGTGGGACGTCGACCTGCAGGTGCCGGCCGGGATCAAGATGGCGATCGTCGGCCCCAACGGCGCCGGCAAGAGCACCCTGGTCAAGGCGGCCATGGGTCTGATCCCGACGGTGGCGGGCGAGGTCCGGGTCTTCGGACGGCCGCGCGCCGAGGCACAGGGAGACATCGCCTATGTGCCGCAGCGCGCGACCCTGGCGTGGGACTTCCCGACCGACGTCGCCGACGTCGTCACCATGGGCACCTACGGGCGTCTCGGGTGGGTTCGGCGCGCCGGTGCGGCCGAGCGCCTGCGGGCGGAAGCCGCCCTCGAGCAGGTGGGCATGGACGAGTTCCTCAGGCGCCCGATCTCGGACCTGTCGGGCGGCCAGCAGCAGCGGGTGCTGCTCGCCCGCGCCCTCGTCCAGGACGCCCCCATCAACATCCTCGACGAGCCCTTCCAGGGAGTCGACGCGCCCACCGAACGAGCCATCATCGAGGTGCTCGACCGACTCGCCGAGCAGGGCAGGACGGTCATCGTCGTCCACCACGACCTGCAGACGGTGCCCGAGTACTTCGACTCGGTGCTGCTGCTCAACGTGCGGGTCCTCGCTTCCGGACCGGTTGCCGAGGTCTTCACCGAGGACAACCTCCGTCTCACCTTCGGCGGCAGGGTGGGCGTGCTGGCGTCGAGGGCCGCCGGCGCGGCGTGATGGACCTCTGGGGCGATTACACCCTGCGCCTGGTGGCGACGGGCTCGGCGGTGCTCGGCGCCACCAGCGGCGCCCTCGGCTGCTTCGCCTACCTGCGTCGGCAGAGCCTGCTCGGCGATGCGGTGAGCCACGCCGCCCTGCCCGGCATCGCGCTCGCCTTTCTCCTCACCGGCAGCAAGCAGCCGCTGGTCATCATGATCGGCGCCGCCCTCGCCGGCTGGCTGGCGACCCTGCTGATGCGGACCGTCGTCGCCCGTTCCAGGGTTCCCTTCGACAGCGCCCTCGGGATGTTCCTGGCGGTGTTCTTCGGCTTCGGCCTCGTGCTTCTCAGTTATCTTCAGAAAAGGCCGAACTCGGCTCAGGCCGGGCTCGAGTCCTACCTCTTCGGTCAGGCGGCGTCGCTGCTGCGACGCGACGTCCTGACCATGTCCGTGCTGGCGGCCGCGGCGCTGCTGGTGCTGGTGATCGCATGGAAAGAGTTCAAGCTCTTGAGCTTCGACCCTGAGTTCGCGGCCAGCCTCGGGCTGCCCGTGAAGCGCCTCGACGCCCTGCTGACGCTGCTCCTGGTGGTGGCGATCGTGATCGGGCTGCAGACCGTCGGCGTCGTGCTGATGAGCGCCATGATCGTCGCGCCGGCGGCGGCCGCCCGCCAGTGGAGCCGGCGGCTGATGCCGATGGTCGTCATCGCCGCCGCCATCGGCGTGGTTTCGGGCGTCGCCGGCGCGGTGACCAGCTCGCTGACGCCCCGGCTTCCCACCGGGCCGACCATCGTCCTCATGCTCAGCGCCGTGGTCGCGGTCTCGATCCTGGCGGCGCCGCAGCGCGGCCTGGTGTGGCGCGCGGTGCGTCTGGGGCGTCTGCGGCGGATGCCGGACCAGGAGCCGGTCCTGATGCACCTGTACGCGCTCGCGCTCCAGCACCCCGGCGACCTCGAGCACGGGCACGGCGAAGCGGTGCTGCGTACGATGAGCCCGCCGGGCTCCGACGTG
>DATIVB010000635.1:0-12270 GCA_035466375.1 Chondromyces sp. | reverse complement strand
TCGAGCGCGCGGTGCGGGTGGTGCGGGCGGCGCGCGAAGCGGAGGCGCGGGGGCTCGGAGCGGTCGCGGTGGGCTCCAAGATGGTCGACCCGCCGGTGGTCAGGCAGGCCGAGCGGACCGTCCAGTTGGCGGTGGCGGGAGAGGTTTTGGCGGAGGACTGGGACGGGGAGGGCTGATCAGGTGATCGAATTCGGAATTCGGAATTCGGAATTCGGAATTGCCGACCACCCACCCGGAGTCGGCGCGGGCGCGACCGCGGGGCAGGAGCTCTGATCATGGCTGTGAAGCTGGAGAGGAACGCGGCGGGGCGGGTGGTGCCGACCGAGGTGAACGGCCGGGAGGGGGTGCCGTTTCAGGGGGTTGGCGGGTACCGTCCGACCGGTCGCAAGGCGGCGCCGCCGATCGCGAGCTGTGCCGACTTCCCGGACGACGGCGACAAGCGCGCGCCCAGTCTGCGCGCGGCCCTCGAGCACGTCGGCCTCGCCGACGGCATGGTGGTGTCGAGCCACCACCACCTGCGCAACGGCGACGCGGTCGCCAACGCGGTCTTCGACGCGGCCGCCGAAATCGGCGTGCGCGACCTGATGTGGTTCCCCTCGGCCTCGTTCCCGGTCCACGCCAACCAGATCCGCCACCTCGAGAGCGGCGTCATCCACCACATCGAGGGCTCGATGAACGGGCCGCTCGGCGACTACTGCTCGACCGGGCGCATGCGCGGCCTCGGGGTCCTGCGCTCGCACGGCGGCCGCTGGCAGGCGATCCAGGACGGTGAGGTGCACATCGACGTGGCAGTGATCGCCGCGCCGACGGCCGACCCCTTCGGAAACGCCAACGGTCTCGCCGGGCCCGCCGCCTGCGGCCTGCTGGGCTTCGCCCTCGCCGACTCGATCTACGCCGACAAGGTCATCGTCGTCACCGACAACCTCGTCCCCTTCCCCTGCCTGCCGTGGCAGATCCAGGGCAACAACGTCGATGCGGTGGTGGAGGTCCCGTCGATCGGCGACCCGGCGCAGATCGTCTCTGGGACCACCCGCCTGACCCAGAGCCCCGACCGGCGGCGGATCGCCGAGCTCGCGGCGCGCTTCTGCGCCGCCGCCGGGATCATGCGCGACGGCTTTTCGTTCCAGGCCGGGGCCGGAGGCACCACCCTCGCCTTCGCCATCTACCTCTCCGAGCTCATGCGTGCCTCGGGGGTGAAAGCCCGGTTCGCCCGCGGCGGCTCCACCCGGCACATGGTGGCGATGCTCGAGGAGGGCCTCGTCGACTACATCCTCGACGGCCAGACCTTCGACCTCGACGGCGTGCGCTCGATGGCCTCCGACTCTCGCCACCAGGACACCTCCCCCTTCACCTCTTACAACTTCCACGGCAAGGGCAACTTCGCCTCGATGGTCGACGTCGCGGTGCTCGGCGCCACCGAGGTCGATCTCGAGTTCAACGGCAACGTGGTCACCCACTCCGACGGCCGCCTGCTGCACGGAATCGGCGGCTGGCAGAACTGTCTGGCGGCGCGCTGCGCCATGCTGCTGGTGCCCTCCTTCCGCGACCGCATCCCGGTCATCGTCGACGAGGTCACCACCCTGTGCGGCCCCGGGGAGCTCATCGACGTCGTGGTCACCGAGCGCGGCATCGCCGTCAACCCGCGCCGCACCGATCTGCTCGATGCGGTGGCGGGGTCCGACCTGCCGATCCGACCGATCGCCGACCTCAAGGCCGAGCTCGACCGGTTGTGCGGGGTGCCGGCGAAGCCCGCCCGCTCCGAGCAGCCGGTGGCGGTGGTCAAGTGGGTCGACGGCACGATCCTCGACACCGTCTGGCGCGTCGGCTGACGCCGATGCGCAGTTTTGAGTTTTAAGTTTTGAGTTTTGAGTTCCCTCCCGCCCCCCATACTCCGGGAGGATGGGTGGAAAATCCGAAATCCGAAATCCGAAATCCGAAATCCGAAATGGGCGGGTGGGCGGCATTCCTAATTCCTAATTCAACGCCACTTGCCCTCACGTCGCAA
The DNA here is from genome assembly GCA_035466375.1 of Chondromyces sp. Lineage (GTDB taxonomy): Bacteria > Acidobacteriota > Thermoanaerobaculia > Thermoanaerobaculales > Sulfomarinibacteraceae > Sulfomarinibacter. The sequence continues at coordinate 10,265 of DATIVB010000635.1, read as the reverse complement.
CGGGTGTACAATCCATCGTCCTCGGTCCCGGGGGCCGAGCGGAGGTGTGAGATGAAAGAAGGCATCCATCCCGAGTATCACGAGGTCGAGGTGCGCTGCGCGTGCGGCAACACCTTCATGACCCGTTCGACCAAGACCGAGCTGCGGCTCGAGATCTGCAATGCCTGCCATCCGTTCTACACCGGCAAGCAGAAGCTGATCGACACCGCCGGCATGGTCGAGAAGTTCGAGCGCCGCTACGGCAAGACCGCCACCGCCAAGTAGCGACTGCCGGCCGCCCTCGGGCGGCCATGGAGGCCCGCGCGAATCCAGGTTCGCGCGGGTTTTCGTTTATCCCGGCGACCGCCGGCACGAGCGGCGGGGCCATCCGAGCAGAAGCAGAACGGAATCGGGGGCACGAGATGTTGGAACGGCTCGAGGAGATCGCGAAGCGCCACCAGGTCCTGCGCGCCGAGCAGGCCGACCCCGAGGTCGCCGTCGACCCGAAGCGGTCCCGTGAGGTGGCGCAGAAGATCGCCGAGATCGCGCCGCTGGTCACCGCCTACCGGGCCTTCCGCGAGGTCTCGGCGGAGCTCGAAGGGGCGCGCGAGGTGCTGGCGGAGACCGACGACGACGAGATGCGGCAGCTCGCCGAGCTCGAGGTCGAGGCGCTCGAGGCGAGGGCGGAGGAGCTCGAGAGCAAGCTGCGGCTGCTGCTCCTGCCGGCGGACCCCAACGACCGCCGCAACGTGGTGCTCGAGGTGCGAGCGGGCACCGGAGGCGAGGAAGCGGCGCTGTTCGCGGCCGAGCTGCTGCGGATGTACGGGCGCTACGCCGAGGCCATGCGTTGGCGGATGTCGCTCACCGACGCTTCGGAGACCGGGCTCGGCGGCATCAAGGAGGCGGTGGCGGTGATCGAGGGCGATGGCGCCTACTCGCGGCTCAAGTACGAGTCGGGGGTGCACCGCGTGCAGCGGGTGCCGGCGACCGAGGCCTCGGGCCGGATCCACACCTCGGCGGCGACGGTTGCTGTGATGCCGGAGGCCGATGAGGTGGAGGTCGAGGTCGACGAAAAGGACCTCCGGATCGACCGCTTCTGCTCCTCCGGCCCCGGCGGCCAGAGCGTCAACACCACCTACTCGGCGGTGCGCATCACCCACCTGCCGACCGGGCTGGTGGTCTCCTGCCAGGACGAGAAATCGCAGATCCAGAACCGCGCCAAGGCGCTGCGGGTCTTGAAGGCGCGGCTCAAGGAGATCGAGGAGCGCGAGCGCGAAGCCGAGCGCGCCGCCGACCGGCGCTCCAAGATCGGCTCCGGCGACCGCTCGGAGAAGATCCGTACCTACAACTTCCCGCAGGGGCGGGTCACCGACCACCGCATCGGGCTCACGGTCCACCGTCTGGAGTCGATCCTCGAGGGCAACCTCGACCTGCTGCTCGACCCGCTCATCGACGAGTTCCAGGCCGAACGGCTCAAGGCGGAGCTCAAGTGAGAGAGGAATTTCGAAATTCGAATTTCGGATTTCGAATTTCCCACCCGCCCGCCCCGAGCGAGCGAGCGCGGGATCGATTTGAAGACCCGTGCTTTGAAACTTTTCGTCGCCGGGCAACGGTCGCGGCCGACGGGAGTCCGTCCACGGATGGTTGTGCCTCTCATTGCAGAGTGACTGAAAATTCGAAATTCGAAATTCGAAATTCGAAATCTACTCAAAGGGCCCAACCGTGACCGCGGAGGAAGCGCTCCGGGTCGGTGCGGCGTTGCTTCCCCGACGCGAGGGGATTCCGGATCCCCGGCGTGAGGCCGGGTGGCTGCTGGCCGCGGCGTGGGGGGTTCCCGAGCTGAGCCTGCGCCTCCACCCCGAGCGCGAGGTGCCGGCCGAGGTGGAGGACCGCTTCCGCACCTGGGTCGAGCGCCGGGCCGCCGGCGAGCCGGCCCACCACCTGACCGGGTCGTGCCCTTTCCGGGGCCGCGAGTACGAGGTCACGCCGGCGGTGCTGGTGCCGCGCCCGGAGACCGAGCTCGTGGTCGAGGCGGCGCTCGGGCTGCCGATCTCCTCGACAGCGCTGGTCCTCGACGTCGGCACCGGCTCGGGCTGCCTCGCCGTGACCCTGGCGGCGGAGCGGCCGCGCTGGAGGGTGCGGGCCGTCGACCGCTCGGCGGCCGCGCTCGCGGTCGCGCGGCGCAACGCCGCCCGCCACGGGGTCGACATCCCGATGTTCCAGGGCGATCTGACGGCGGCGACGGCGCCGCCGTGGGACCTGGTGGTCGCCAACCTGCCCTACATCCCGAGCGCCGCGCTCGGGGGCCTGCCGGTCGAGGTGCGGCACGACCCGCGCGGCGCGCTGGACGGCGGCGCCGACGGGCTCGAGCTGGTGCGCCGCCTCACAGGCGATCTGCGGCGGCTGCTGCGGCCCTGCGGCGGTGCCGTGCTCGAGCTCGGCGAGGGCCAGGCCGAGGCCGTGGCAGCCGTCGCGCGTGCCGCGGGCCTCGGCGTCGCCCGCCGGCTGCGCGACGCAGGCGGTTGCGAGCGCGTCGTCGTCGTCCAACCGCTTTGAAGATCTCGATCTTCAATTCTCAATTCTCATTTCTCAATTTTGAATTCCCCACCACCGTCCCGCAGACCTGAAGGGCATGGTCCACGACGATCATTGTGTGCTGCCGCGCGCGGGGACGGATAATTGAGAATTGAGAACTGAGAATTGAGAATTGTGCCGAGTTGACACCCGATCCGTCCGATCGCAGAATGACCTCTCCCCGCCGCTTGCGGGGGTGGAGGCGCACAGATGGCCGAGAAGAATCGCATCGAGCTCGACGGCAAGCAGCGGGTGGCGGTGATCGCCTTCGGCGGCAACGCCCTGCTCAGGCCGCAGGACCACGGCACCCAGGAGGAGCAGTTCACCCTGAGCTGGAAGGCGACGCGGTGGCTGGTGGAGATCATCCACCGCGGCTACGAGCTCGCCATCGTGCACGGCAACGGGCCGCAGGTCGGCAACATCATGATCCAGGTCGAGGAGGCGATCACCAAGATCCCGCCGCAGTCGCTCGACGTGGCGGTCGCCCAGACCCAGGGATCCATGGGCTACATGCTCGCCAACCAGCTGCGCAACCGCTTCAACGAGGAGCAGCTCGACAAGGAGATCGCCGCGGTGCTCACCGAGGTGGTGGTGGACCGCGAGGACCCGGCTTTCGACAACCCCTCGAAACCGGTCGGGCCGTACTTCACCGCTTACCGCGCCAACCTGCTGATGCAGGAGCTCGGCTGGCAGATGGTCGAGGACGCCGGCCGCGGCTGGCGCAAGGTGGTGGCCTCGCCGATGCCGAAGAGCATTCTCGGCAGCCGGCTCCTGAAGCGGCTGGTGGAGAACGGCGCGGTGCTGGTGGCGGGCGGCGGGGGCGGGATCCCGGTCTACCGCGACGTGGGCGGCTACTACCGCGGCGTCGAGGCGGTGATCGACAAGGACTACGTGGCCTCGATCCTGGCCCGTGAGCTCGCCGCCGACCTCTTCATCGTCCTCACCCAGGTGGCGATGGTGGCGGAGCACTTCGGCCGCCCTAACCAGCGCTGGCTGCGGCGGCTGCCGGTCCGGTATGCCAAGGAGCTGCTGGCCGCCAACCAGTTCCCGCCGGGCTCCATGGGACCCAAGATCCAGGCCTCGATCCAGTTCGTCGAGGCGACCGGCAAGGAGGTCCTGATCACCGACGAGGAGAGCCTCAAGCGGGCCCTCGAGGGTCAGGCCGGGACCTTCCTGGTGGCCGACGGCGACGTCGAGTACGCCGGTCTCGCCTGATCCGGCGCCGCGCCCGGGCCGGTTGTTCGATCGGGCGACGGCGTCGGGGACTCCGGGGTCGGCCGACGTGGTTTATGCTGGGCGCGATATGCGGGCGAGCGCGAGTCTGTGGCTCTACCGGATCCTGCTCGGCGGGCTGCTGCCGGCGGCGATTCCGGTCCTCAAGCTGCGGCAGCGGCTGAGCGGCAAATCCCGGCCGCGCTTTTCCGACCGCCTCGGCCGCGGGCTGCCCGAGCTCGGCCGGCACGGGGTCTGGGTGCAGGCGGTGTCGGTGGGCGAGGTGGAGATCGCGCGGCGCCTCGCCGCCGAGCTCGCGCGCCGGGCGCCGGACCTGCCGCTCAATGTCTCGGCCACCACCGCCACCGGGCTCGCTCTCGCCGCGCGGGCCCTCGGCGACCGGCTGCCGGTTTTCCCCTGCCCACTCGACCTCCCGGGTCCGGTGGGGCGGGTCTTCGCGGCGGCCGAACCGCGGCTCCTGGTGCTGGTGGAGACCGAGCTGTGGCCGGAGATGCTCCACCAGGCGGGCCGCCGCGGCGTGCCGGCGGCGGTGGTCAACGCGCGGCTCTCGGAGGGGTCGCACGCCGCCTACCGGCGGGTGGCGAGGGCTCTACGGCCGCTGCTCGAGCCCCTGTCCCTGGTGCTGGCGCGCACTGCCGCCGATGCCGAGCGTTTTGCCGACCTCGGCGTGCCGCAGCGGCGGATCGCCGTCACCGGGAACATCAAGTACGACCTCGAGCCCGACCCGCGGCCCCTGGAGTGGGCCGACGCCCTGGTGCGCGCCGCCGGCAGCCGCCCGATCGTGGTCGCGGGCTCGACCATGGAGGGCGAGGAGGCGCAGGCGCTCGAGGCGCTGACCGGGCTCGAGCCGGACGGCCCGCGAACGCTGCTGGTGCTGGCACCGCGCCACCCCGAGCGCTTCCCGGCGGTGGCCCAGCTGCTCGAGGCGCGCGGCCTGCGCTTCGCGCGCCGCAGCCGGCTCGAGGAGCTCGGTCCCGACACCGAGGTCTTTCTGCTCGACACCATCGGCGAGCTGGCGCGGGCCTACGGCCTCGCCCGGCTCGCCTTCATCGGCGGCTCGCTGGCGCCGACCGGCGGCCACAACCCGCTCGAGCCGGCGGTCTTCGGGGTGCCGGTGCTGAGCGGGCCGCACGTCCACAACTTCCGCGAGGTCTACGACGAGATGACCGCCTCGGGCGGCGCGCGCATCGTCGCCGACGCCGCCGAGCTCGCGGTGGCGGCGGCGGTGTGGCTCGACGACCGCGAGCTCGCGCGGGCCGCCGGAAGCGCGGGGTGGGAGGTCGTGCAGCGCAACCGCGGCGCCACGGCCCGCACTGCCGACGCCCTGCTCGACCTCGTCGGACCGGCGTGAGCCCATGGCCTGGCGTGTCCTGCTGCTGCCGCTGGCGCCGCTTTACCGCGGCGCCGTCTCCGTACGCAGCGCCGCCTACCGGCGCGGCTGGATCGCGCGCGAGCGGCTGCCGCTGCCGGTGGTCTCGGTCGGCAACCTGAGCTTCGGCGGCACCGGCAAGACGCCGACCGTGATCGCGCTGGTGCGCGACCTGGTGAGGCGCGGCCGGCGGCCGGCCGTGCTCACCAGGGGCTACGGGCGTTCCGACCGCGACCAGCGGGTCGTCACCGGTCCCGTGCCCAGGCTGCGGGCCGCCGAGGTCGGCGACGAGCCCCTGGAGATGGCGCACCGTTTGCCCGGCGTGCCAATCATCGTCGATTCCGACCGCGCCCGCGGCGGCCGCGAGGCCGGGCGCCTCGGCGCCGACATCGTGGTGCTCGACGACGGCTTCCAGCACCTCGGGCTCGAGCGCGACCTCGACCTCGTGCTGCTCGATGCCGGAGACCCCTGGGGCGGCGGACGGCTGCCGCCCTTAGGCCGGCTGCGCGAGCCGTTGACGGCGCTGCGCCGGGCCGACGCGGTGCTCATCACCAAGCTGCCGCGCGACTGGCGGCCGGTGGCGGCCCGGATCGAGGCCGAGCTCGAAGACATCGCGCCGGGGCTGCCGGTCCTCGCCGCGCGGCTGCTCCCGGTCCGGGTGCGGACCCCCGACGACCCGGCGCGGGACCCTGCCGTGCTCGCGGGCCAACGGGTGTTCGCCTTCGCCGGCCTCGGCCGGCCGCAGGGCTTCGCCGAGACCCTCGCCGAGGCCGGCGCCGAGCTCGTGGGCAGCCGCTGGTTTGCGGACCACCACCCGTACGGCGCCCGCGAGCTCGCCGACGTGACGGCCGCGGCGGCCGCGGCGGCGGCGGTGCCGGTGACCACGGCCAAGGACGCGGTCAAGCTGCCGGCGGACGCCCCGGTGTGGGTGGTGGAAACGGCGGTGGAGCCGGTCGCGGGGGGCTGGCAGGCGCTGTGGGAGCTCCTGCCGGAGGCGGTGCGATGAGCAAGGACCGCTCGGCGCTGCGCAACCGGGTGGAGTACGCCGCGTTTCGCACCGCCCGCGGCCTGGCCGGCCTGCTGCCGCCCGCCGCGCTCGCCCGGGTGGGCGATGCGCTCGGCAACCTCTACTCGCTCACGGGCGGACGCCGCCGGAAGATCATCGACTTCAACCTCAAGCTCGCCTATCCCGATGCGAGCGCGGCCGAGCGCCGGCACCTCGCGCGCGCGGTGACGCGGCACTTCGCGCGCTCCGCCCTCGACGCCATCCGCATCCAGCGCCTCGAGCCGCAGGAGCTCCTGGCGGCGGTCGACATCACGGGCCTCGAGCACCTGCGCGCGGCGGTCGCCCGCGGCCGCGGGACGTTCTTCCTCACCGCCCACATCGGCTCGTGGGAGGTGGCGGCCCTGGTCACCGGGCTCGAGCTCGAGGGCGGGCTCGCGGTGGTCAACCGTCCGCTCGACAACCCGCTGCTCGAGATCGAGCTCGACCGCCTGCGCAGGCTGTACGGCAACCACGTCTTCGGCAAGCACGCGATCGCCCGCGAGATGCTCACCCAGCTCAAGCGCGGCGGCGGCGTCGGGATCCTCATCGACCAGCGGGTGCGCGAGGACCAGGGGATCCAGGTGCCGTTCTTCGGCCACCCGGCGTGGACCCACCCGGTCCTGGCGCGGGTGGCGCGCAAGACCGGCGCGCCGGTGGTGCCGACCTTCGCGCTCCGCGAGCGGCCGGGCCGCTACAGCCTGCGCTACGAGACGCCGATCCTGGTCGACGAGCTCGCCGAGGCGGAGCGCGAGGACGTGCCGCTCACCGCCCGCTTCATGGGTGTTCTCGAGCGCGCCATCCGGGAGCGCCCCGAGCAGTGGCTGTGGTACCACGACCGCTGGAAGCAGCTCCGGCTCGCGGACGGCCCGGCGTGACGACGGCGCGCAGCCCCGAGAGCCGGACCGCGAACACGAGGTGGTTGCCGGCCGCGCTGGCGGTGCTGTGGCTGGCCGTGGTCTCGAGCCTCATGGTGACCGACGTGTGGGACGAGAGCCGGGTGCTCGACACCGTGCAGGAGCACGGGGTCGGCGAGCTCCTGATGACGAACTGGAAGCAGGCGGAGCTCGGGCCCGTGGTCCTCTTTCGACCGCTGCCGATGATGCTCTTCACCGCCGTCGCCGCCACGATCCGGGAGCCGGACCTCACCTGGCGGCTGCTGCGGCTGCTCAACGCCCTGCTGGTGCTCGGCGCCGGCGCCCTGCTGCTGGACGCCCTGCGTCGCAGCCGTGGTCCCGAACCCGGGCGGGAGCTGGCATTCGCTGTGGGCTTCCTGTTCTCCGGCTCGGCCCTCATCACAGCCGGATGGTTCGCCAACGCCTTCGACGCCACGGCGCTGTTCTTCGTCGCCCTGGCGATCCAGCAGCTCTTTCGGGGTAGGCCGTCCACCGCCGGCGCCGCCCTCGGGCTGGCACTGTTCTGTAAGGAGGTCGCCGTCCTGGGCATCGTCGTGCTCGTGGTGCTGTGGTGGACGAGGCCGGAATCCCGCCGTGAAGCCGGACGGGCTCTGCTCATCGCGCTGCTCCTCCTGGTGAGCTACGTGGGGTTGCGCAGCGTCGTGGTTCCGCCGGGCTCCGTGGCCGATCTGAGACCGTTGAGTCTGCAGGGGACGGCCGCCGCGCTGTGGGGGCTGCCGGCGGCCTTCTGGTGGCAGCTGCCCGCGCCGCCCCTGCCCTGGCTCGGGTGGATGGCGGCCGTCGCGACCAGCGCCGCCCTGCGCTCGTGGCGGGCGGCGATCGGCGTGGCCGGCCTCTACATCGCGACCGCCCTGCTCTACGGGCCGATCCTGAACCAGGCTCCGGGCCCTCTGATCAGCCCCGGCAACTTCGCCGGTCGTCTCTACCTGGTGCCTGCAGCCTCGATCCTCTTTCTGCTCGCGATGTACGGCCGCAGATTCGCGATCGTCGTCGTTCTGCCGCTGCTGCTCTGGGGCGGTGCCGTCACGGCGCACCGCCATTTCCGGTTCCAGCACGCCTATCTCGAGCTCTACGAGGCTGCCGCAGCGGCCGAGCGGCCGCTGCGGGTGTTCTGCGGCTTCTACGACCCCGTCTTCCGCTACGAGCACCGCAACCTGGTGATCGGCCGTCTCCGCGACGCACGCTGGCAGTTCACGGAGGACGGGGAGCTGATTCCTCGCGGGCGGTTCGGGCAGCGTCTGCTCGGCCCTCGAGATGGAGGTCGGACGGAAGGCGGCGGTGAAGGTCCTGCGCCCCGAGCTCGCCGACGAGATCAACCACGAGCGCCCGCGGCGCCGGGTGCGGGCCGCGCGGCCGGGCCGCTCCAGCCTGCGCTGCGAGGCGCCGATCCTGGTCGACGAGCTCGCAGAGGCGGAGCGCGCTGACGTGTCGCTCAGCGCCCGTTTCATGGCCGTTCTCGAAAGCGCCATCCGGGAGCGTCGCGAGCAGTGGCTGTGGTGCCACGACCGCTGGAAGCAGCTGCGCCTCGGGGGCGCCGGCGTGTGAGCACCGGATCGCTGCGCTCGGCGGCGGTGCGGGGCGCCGCGTGGGTGCTCGTCATGGCCGCCCTGGCGGGGCTCTACGTGGGGCGCAACGTGCTCGTCGCCGGCGCCATGATCGGCCCCGGCCCGAGCGACTTCGCGCACTCCCACGCGGCGGCGCGGGCGCTCGCGGCGGGGGCGAGCCCGTACTCGGTGCGCGGCTTCCTCTACCCGGCGCCGGCGCTGCTGCCGGTGCTGCCGCTCGCCGCGCTCGACAGTGCGGCGGCCCGCCGCGCCTGGTTCTGGCTGTCGCACGCGCTGTTGCTGCTGGCCGCGGCCGCCCTGTGGCGGGCGCTCGGGGGCGGTCCGGGCGCGGCGGCGGCGGTGCTGGCGGCGTGGGCGCTCACCGGGACGGTGGCCGAGAACCTGGTTCTGGGGCAGGTCAACCCGGTGCTGCTGCTCCTGGTGACGCTCGCCATGGCCGCGCCCGCCGCGGCGGCCCCCCGCGCGGCCATGCTCGTCGGCGCGGCGGCAGCGATCAAGATCTGGCCGGGCCTGCTGCTCGCCGAGGCGCTGCTGCGGCGGCGCTGGCGGGCCTTCGCGGCGGGCTGCGCCGTCGCCGTCCTGCTGGTTGCCGGCTGCACCCTCGCGCTGCTGATCTCCCGGCCCCCCCCGTACCGCCCGGCGGGCACCGGATCGTGGGCCGGAACCCCGGCCTTTCTCAACCTTTCCCTGCCGGCCACCGCACTGCGCATCGTCGATCCGCCGCACGACTGGCGGGAGATGCCGCGGTCGTGGCTCGAGGGCAACCGCCTCGAGGATGTCGAGCTGCCGCCGGCTGCGGCCGCCGTGTCGCTCCTCACCGCGGTGGCGGTGCTGGGCGCCGGGGGCCTCGTGATCGTCCGCATGGTGGGGCCCGGCACGGCGCGGCTCCCGGTGGTGGCGGCTCTGATCGCGCTCGCTCTCGCCGCCGCCCCGGTGTCGTGGTACCACTACCGCCTGCTGCACCTCCCGGGGCTCGCCTGGCTGGCGCACCGGCTCGGTGGCCGCCGCGACATCCGTGGCATGGTCCTGCTCGCCGCCCTGGTCGCGGTGGTGAGCTGGTCGCACCTCGCCTGGGCGGCGCCGCACGGGCTGGGGGCGGCGCCGTGGTTCATCCTCCTCCGCGGTGCGCTGGTGCCGGCCCTCGAGCTGGTGATGGCCGCGTGGTACCTGCGGGAGGCGGCCGAGCCCGTCTGATCGCTGCGACGGGCCTTTGGCATTCGGGAACGGGAACGGGAACGGGATCGGGATCGGGAACGGGGTGTCCCCTCGGGGTGGGCGGTCGGAACGTTCAAACGTTCAACGTTCCAACGTTCGAACGATGCGACGAAATCGGCAGGCGCCCCTGACTCAAAACTCCGCTACGCGTCGTCGCGCTCGAGCGGGTGCGTGAGGCAGTGCGGGCCCCCGCGGGCGCGCGAGATCTCGTGGCTCTCGAGCAGCAGGCAGACCCTCCGCCCGGCATCGAGCCTGACCTCCTCGCGGCCCAGCAGCACGTCCTCGGCGGCGACGACGGCGAAGCCGCGCCGGTCGAGCTCTTCGGCGGTGGCGACGTTGCGATCGTAGAGAATCACCACCCCCGGTGCGAG
>DATIVB010000634.1:0-15220 GCA_035466375.1 Chondromyces sp. | reverse complement strand
GCTGCTGGGACAGATTGTCCCGCTGCGGAAGTCTGCGACGGCCGCCGGTGAGTTTGCCGTAAGCGGCTCTGAATAATCGAGATAGCCGCGAGCCACTGAGCCCGCTGCGGGGTGGCACGAGCTTTGCGCAGGGGGCCCGCGATGGGCGCGGATGCCTCGAAGCTCGATCCTCCGCTGACGGTCGCCATCGTCTCCCGCGACCGCGTCTACCGCGACAGCCTGGCGCAGCCGCTGCGCCGCTTCGCCCTCCGGGTGCGCAACCTCCAGATGACCGAAAGCGGCGAGACCGCCGACCTCGACGACGTGGACGTGCTGGTGATCGACACCGACGCGCTGTCCGCCGCCGAGCTCGAGCGGCTCAACCGCCTGCACGCCCGCTGGCCGTTGGTGGAGGTGGTGACGGTGACCGGCGGGCTGCCGGTGGAGGAGGCGGTGGAGGCGCTGCGCGCCGGGGTCTTCACCGTCCTCCAGCACCCGGTGGCCGACGAGCTGCTGGTGGAGACCATCACCCAGGCTGGCCGCCGGCACCGCCGGGCGCGGGCGCGGCTGGAGGAGCTCAGCCGCGCCAGCTACGCCCCGGGGAGCCCGGCCGAGCCGGCGCGTCCGAAGGACCGGAAGACTTCCGGGGAGGAGGTTCAGTGATGGCATTCGACGCCCGACGGGTGGCAGCGGCGGTGTTGGTCATGGTGACGGCAGGAGCACTGCGGACGGGGGCACAGGAACCGACGCCGCCGTCGGCGACCCCGTCCCCGACCCCCGCTCCGGCGGCCGCGGCGCCGTCGCCGGAGACGCTGGCTGGGACCTTCCGCGACAACTTCGAGTTCCGGACGGCGGACGGCGCCAACACGTTGCGGATCGGCGCCAGCTTCCACCTCGACGGGCGCGTGTTCTTCGGCGACTCCGAGGCGCCCACCTCCTTCGACATCCGGCGCGCGCGCGTCGACTTCCGCGGCCGGCTGCGCGGCTGGATGAGCTACCGCGTCCAGATCTCGCTCGAGAACGAGCCCTACATCCGCAACCTCTGGCTCGACCTCGGCTTCTCGGATCCGCTCCACCTCCGGGTCGGGCAGATGAAGGTCCCGTTCTCCACCTCCTGGGTCACCCTCGACAACCAGGTCAACTTCGTCGAGCGCGCGACCGAGGCCCCCGTCTATCCCTTCTTCGACCGCGGGGTGATGCTCTGGGGCATGCTGGCCGACAGCAGGCTGGTCTACCAGCTGGGCGCCTACAACGGCTCCGGGCTTGACCTCGACACCCAGAAGGGCGACGTCGACGACCACAAGGATGTCGCCCTGCGCCTTTTCGCGCAGCCCTTCCGCGGCTCGGGCTCCGACGCCCTGCAGGGGCTCTACTTCGTGGCGCAGGGCACCTACGGGCCGCAGTCGGTGGCCACCAAACGCTTCGAGTCCGGAGGGCTGTCGACACCGAGCTACGAGTCGCGCGTCTGGCGCTGGCGGCTGGAGCAGACCATAGGCACCAACGGCCGCAGCACCGATTCGATCACCGCCGAGATCGGCTCGCGCACCCGCTGGGGCCTCGAGGCCCATTGGCTGTACGGGCCGCTGACCGTGAGCAGCGAGTACCTGGTTCTCAGCTACGACGACATCAGCATCTCGCACCAGTACCTCCAGGGATCGAACCGCCTGCTCAGCGAGCCGCAGCTCGAACGCTCGGGCGACGTCCGTTCGGCGACCCTGTGGGCCTCGTGGTTCCTGACCGGCGAGCGCAAGACGGTGGACACCTTCGGCTGGCGGCAGCCGTCGCCGAAGTCCGAGCTGCGGCCGGGCTCGGGCGGCACGGGGGCGTGGGAGCTGCTGGCGCGGCTGTCGAGGACGACCAGCGATCGTGCCCTCTTCGACACCGTGGCGGTGCGCGGCTACACGGCGGCCGAGCTCGCGGATGTCGGCGCCGTGCCGGTGGGCGAAGGCGAGTCGGTCCGCGCGGCGGTGCTCGACGGCGCCGCCGAGGTGGTGGAGGCGACCCTGGGCGCCAACTGGACCCTCAACCCGAACCTGCGGATCCAGCTCAACCTCGTCCACCTGTGGGTCCCCGATCCCGAGGTCAACGGTGGTCTGCTGTCGGCCGCAAACTCCGATCTCGGCGACCCGGCGCTCAGGAACGTCAAGGTGGACAGCGAGACGAGCGCGCTGGCGCGCCTGATCTTCAGGTTCTGAGGGAGCTGGACGAGCATGCGACCCGCGACCACCCGCCACGCCTACGACGTCCTGCGGCGGCGCATCCTGATGACCATGATCATGGTGCCGGCGGTGCCCTTCCTGCTGGCGCTGGCGGTCGGGGTCCACCACTTCAACACCGCCGTCCGGGACGCGACGCTTCAGCGGGTGGTGCGCATCGCCGAGGACCACCGCGACGCGATCCAGGCATTCCTCGACGAGCGGCGCGCGGACCTGGAGTTCATTGCCGCGTCGTGGAGCTTCGACGAGCTCGCCGCGGAGGACTCCCTCGCCGCGGTGCTCGACGGGCTGCAGCGCACCTCGCCCGCGTTCGTCGACCTCGGCGTCTTCAACGCCGACGGGGTGCACGTGGCCTACGAGGGACCCTACCAGCTGACCGGCAGGGTCTACCGCGAGGCGGAGTGGTTCCGGCACGTGCTCGAGCGCGGGCACGACATCAGCGACGTCTTTCTCGGCTTCCGGAACTCGCCCCACTTCGTGGTCGCCATCGCTTCAGGCGAGGGTGCCGAGCGCTGGGTGCTGCGGGCCACCATCGACACCGCCCTCTTCAACCGCCTGGTGGAAGGCGTGCGCATCGGGCGCACCGGCGAGGCCTACGTGCTCAACCGCGCTGGGGTCTTTCAGACCGAGCGCCGTTCGGGCGGGGAGCTCATGGAAACGGCGCCGGAGGACATCGGGCTCGGCGAGGGCGGCGACGGCGTGGTCACGGCCGTCAGCCGTGACGCTGCCGGCGTCCGCTACGTCTGGGCGACGACACGACTCAATGACGGCAACTGGCTGCTGGTGGTGCGCCAGGACGTGGCCGACGCCTTCAGCCCGCTGCACCGCGCCACCTACATCGGGCTCCTGATCCTGGTGGGCGGTGGCGCCGTGATCGTGCTGCTGGCGGTGTCGTTCTCCAACCGGCTGATCCGGCGCATCCAGCGCGCCGACGCGGAGACCAGAGACCTCAACCAGCAGCTGATCGTCGCCAGCCGGCTGGCCGAGATCGGCGAGATGTCGGCCGGTTTCGCCCACGAGATCAACAACCCGCTGCAGATCATCCGCTCCGAGCAGGCGCTGGCCGAGACCATCATCCGCGACCTCCGGGCCTCCGGGGCCCTGGCCGAGAGCGCCGACGTGGCCGACCTCGAGGACTCCATCCAGCAGATCCGGGTGCAGATCGACCGCTGCGCCTCCGTCACCCAGGGCATCCTCAAGTTCGCCCGCCGGACCGAGTCGTCGGCACGCGAGGTGCGGCTGGCGGAGTTCGTCCCGGAGGTCGCGGCGATGGTGAGCCGCAAGGCGGCGGTGGCCGGCATCAGGCTCGCGGTGGACGTGGGCCGCGACGCCCCGGTGGTGACCGCCGACCCGGCGCAGCTGCAGCAGGTGATCCTCAACCTGGTCAACAACGCGTTCGACGCCGTCGAGGCGCGGCACGGCGTTGAGGGCGGCGAGGTGGGGATAGGGGTCGCGCGGGCCGACGGCAGGGCGGAGATCACGGTGCGCGACAACGGCACCGGAATCAGCGCCGCCGACCTCGACAAGATCTTCACCCCGTTCTTCACCACCAAACCGGTGGGCAAGGGCACCGGACTGGGGCTCTCGGTGTGCTTCGGGATCGTCGAGTCCATGGGCGGCACGATCCGGGTCGCGAGTCAGGAGAACACCGGGACCACCTTCACCGTGAGCCTCGCGGCCGCGCAGCGGGAAAAGGAACTGGAGGCACGATCATGAGCGCACTCAACCTGATGCTGGTCGACGACGAGGAGCGGTTCCTGGCGACCACCGCCAAGCTGCTGGAGCGGGCGGGCCACCGCGTGCTGACGGCCTCGAGCGGCCAGGCGGCCATCGAGCGCCTCGGCGATCACGACGTGGACGTCATGATCCTCGACATGAAGATGCCGGGGATGGGCGGGCTGGAGGTGCTGCGGGAGGTGCGGCTGCGCTTCCCGTTGGTGGAGGTGATCATGCTCACCGGACACGGCACCATCGAGTCGGCGGTGGAAGGGCTCAAGTCGGGGGCCTTCGACTTCGTCACCAAGCCCTGCGACATCGAGACCCTGGTGTCCAAGGCGGAGGAGGCCGCCGCCCGCCGCCGCGCCGTGGAGGAGAAGATCCGCAGGGCGCGCACCATGACCGCCATTCGCTCGCCCCGGGACCTCGTCAAGTCGGTGGACGGCGAGGTGGAGAACTGATGCCCGGGCCCGTCCATCGCCCGCGCCGCACGGCCGGCGAACCGAGCCGGGCGCAGTCGGAACGTTGGTTCGTTTCCCGACTCTCGCGCGAGCGGGAACGCCAGCTGTACTTCGTCGCAACGGTGGCGGCGGCCGCCTGGTACCTGGTGACGCGATTCCTTTAGCCCGCGCCGCGGGGGCATCCGAGACGTCAGGGAGGAGGGTTGTTCATGTCCATCCCGGCCAACAAACCCAAGCCCACCGGCTACGACCGGTACATCGACTGGCGGCTGTTCGCCATACCGCTGACGATGTTCATCGGCATCTTGCTGATCCCGACCCCGCGCAGCATGCTGGAGGTGGGCGCCGAGTACGCGTTGGGACCGAGCCTCGTGCGCGAGCACTTCGCCAAGGAGGTGTTCGGCGCCGAGTACCAGGCGCTCAACCAATGGCAGGTGCAGATGGTGCAGATGATGAGGACGAGCATGGACCGCTCGTCCTTCGAACAGGCCGCGTTTCTCAAACGGGACGCCGCGTGGTGCCGCAAGAACGGCATCGCCAGCACCGACAAGGGGCTGGAGCTCGTTCGTGCCGAAGCCGGCGCCATGACACCCGAGCGGTTCAATGCGCTCCTGCGCCGCGGCTACGAGATCAAGACCGGCGGCGTCGACCTCGCCTCGCTGCCGGAGAGCCAGGCCGCCAAGGTCGAGGAGGCCGGGTTCCACGTCAAGGTGGCGGTGGCGACCGTGGCCTTCGTGGTCGGGTGCTTCGTGACCGAGGCCATCCCGCTGCCCATGGTGGCCTTCTGCGTCGGCGTCATCGCGCTCATGACCGGGATCTTCGACCGCGAGACCATGCCGTCGTTGTACTGGTCGGACGCCACCTGGTTCATCATGGGCAGCCTCATGTTCGCGGCCGCCTTCGTCAAGACGGGCGTCGATCGGCGCATCGGCATCATGATGTTCGGCAAGCTCAAGAAACCCAACATCCGCTGGATCACGCTGGTCATCATCCTGATCATCTCGCCGCTCACCATGTTCATGTCGGACCACGCGCTCGCGGCCATGTTCCTGCCCATCGGTATCATGCTCTACACCACCGCGACCGCAGCGGCCGGCAGTGACGATCGCGAGCTCGCAAAGATGCTGATGATCACCATCGCCATGGCCTGCAACCTCGGCGGCTCGCTGGCGCCCTCCGGCGCGGCGCGCAACATCATCATGATGAACTACGCCGAGGACATGTTCGGCGTCTCCATCGGCTTCGGCCAGTGGATGATCTACTGCGTGCCCTTCCTGTTCTTCGCGATGCCGCTCACCTGGCTGGTCATCAACTGGCGCTTCAAGCCGCAGATCACCGACCTCGGTCCGTCGATCCGGGTGGTGCGCGAGCAGATCGAGCGCGAGGGCGGTCGCTGGACGCGGCCGCAGATCATCTCGCTGGTCATCTTCCTGGTCATGCTCGCCTCCTGGATCACGGAGAGCAACCTGCTCCTCGAGCTCACCGGGATCCGGTTCGGGATCGGTGCGCTGGCGGTCATGGGGGGCATCGCCTACATGCTGGCGGGAATCGTCAACTGGCGCGACTACCAGACGCGCGTCGACTGGGGCGTAGTGTGGCTGTACGCCGGCGCCATCATCTTCGGAAGGATCCTCATCACCACCGGGGGCGCGTACTGGATCGCGAGCTCGATCATGGCCGTGGCGGTGCCCCTCGGCCTCGGCACCGGCCTCGGCCTGCTGCTGTCCAGCAACGTCATCACCGGCCTGGTGACCCAGATCATGGCCGACGGGCCGGCGTGCGCCGCGGTGGGGCCGGTGACGCTGGCCATGGCCGGCATCGCCCACCCCGGCACCAGCATGATCCCGTTCATGGCCATGAGTACGGCGATTGCCTCGTCGCTGGCCTACTGCCTGATCATCGGAACCCCACCGAATGCCATCGTCTACGCCAGCGGCGTCCTGGAGCAGCGCGACTACCTGCGGGCCGGGCTGATCCTGTTCTTCACCAACCTCGGCGTGCTCCTGCTGATGGCCGCCTTCTACTGGCGGTGGCTCGGCTGGAGCGGTCTGCCGTCCTTCTGACGGGTGGAGGAGACGACATGAACGAGCACGAGATCAAGGTGCTGCTGGTCGACGACGAGAAGCGCTTCCGCGCCTCCACCGAGAAGGTCCTCGTGCGGCGCGGTTTCCAGGTGGTCACGGCCGGCACCGGCGAGGAGGCCCTCGAGCGCCTCGCCGAAGGCCCCGACGTGGTGATCCTCGACATCCGCATGCCGGGGATGGACGGCCTGACGGCCCTGCGCGAGATGAAGCGGCGCGCCCCGGAGGTGCCGGTCATCATGCTCTCGGGTCACGCGTCCGAGGACGCGGCGCGCGTCGCGCTCGACCAGGGGGCGTTCGACTTCCTGGCCAAGCCCTGTGACATCGACCTGCTGGCGGCGAAGCTGCACGAGGCCCGGAGGTGGGGGGACCTGCCCGAAGGAGACGAGGAAAGGCGGGTCGGGGACGTGATGATTCCGCTCGCCGCCTACACGACAGTGGCCCTGGATGACACGGTCGAAGAGGCGATGACCCGCCTCCGGCGCTCGTTCACGGCGATGGCGGCGAGCGACAGCATCATGGAGACCGGCCACCGCTCGCTGCTGGTGACGGGGGCGGACGGCGGGGTGTTGGGCATGGTCGCCATCACCGACCTTCTGGACGCCATCATGCCGCGGTATCTGACCGTCCCGAAGCCGACGCTCGCCGACGCCATCCAGTACTCGCCCATGTTCTGGGTCGGGATGTTCACCCGCGAAGTGGCCCGGCTGCGGAACGTCCGCGTCAGCGACATCATGTCGCCCGTGCCTCCCGACATCGCCGGCGACGCGTCGCTCATGGAGGCCGCCTACGTGATGGTCCAGAAGGGCGCGCGGCGACTGGTGGTCACCCGCCACGGGGGCATCGTCGGCATCATCCGCGAGCAGGAGCTGTGCTTCGAGATCGACCGTCTGCTGCACGACGAGAAGCGGAAGGAGGATCGTCCATGAGAGGCCCCAAGAGCTCGCACATCTCCAAGGTCCAGCTGCAGGTGACCCGCTACCAGCGAGAGCTCGCGCTGGGTCAGCGCGGCGTCACGGTGTGGTTCACCGGCCTCAGCGCCTCGGGCAAGTCCACGGTGGCGCTGGCGGTGGACCAGATGCTCACCGATCGCGGCAAGCACTGCTACGTGCTGGACGGGGACAACGTCCGCTTCGGGCTGAACCGAGACCTGGGCTTTTCCCCCGAGGACCGCAACGAGAACATCCGCCGCATCGGCGAGGTTGCCAAGCTCTTCACCCACGCGGGGATCATCAACCTCACGGCCTTCATCTCGCCCTACGTGGCCGACCGCGACCGCAACCGCGACATCCAGGAGCCGCGCGACTTCATCGAGGTCTTCGTCGACTGCCCGCTCGAGGTCTGCGAGCAACGCGACCCGAAGGGCCTCTATGCCAAGGCGCGAGCGGGGCAGATCCCCGAGTTCACCGGCATCTCGGCGCCCTACGAGCCTCCGCTCGCCCCGGAGCTCGTGCTGGCCACCGCCGTGGAGAGCGAGGAGGAGAGCGCCCTGAAAGTGGTGAGCCTGCTCGAGACGGGCGGCTACCTGAGTCGGGACTGACGAGAGCACACGCGATGGTCGCATCCCGCGAAGCCACCGTTCTGCTCGTGGACGACGAAGCGCGGTTTCTGTCCACGACGCAGAAGCTCCTTCAGCGGAAGGGCTACCTCGTGGAGACCGCCTCCAGCGGGTCGGAGGCGCTCGAGAAGCTCGAGCACCTTCACGTGCAGGTGGTCGTCCTCGACGTCAAGATGCCGGGGCTCGACGGCATCGCCACCCTCAAGGAGATCAAACGCCGGTTCCCGCTGATCGAGGTGATCATGCTCACCGGTCACGGGACGATCGATTCAGCGGTCGAGGGCGTCAAGCTGGGAGCCTCCGACTACCTGGTCAAGCCCGCTGAAGTGGACGTGATCTCGGAGAAGATCGAGGAGGCTCTGGAACGGCGGAACGTCATCCGGTCGCGGGCGCAGGACCGCGCCAAGAGGTTCCGGGATCTCAAGTTCCAGCTCGCGATCGGGCTGCTCGCCGCCTTCACCTTGCCCTATGCGGCCTTCTTCGCCTTCTTTCAGTACCAGTTCGTCGGCACCCTCAAGAGTTCGGGGCGCCTCAGCCTCGAGGCGCTCGCCACCAGCCAGAAGAACACCATCGACCTGTTTCTCCAGGAACGCGTGATCAACATCTTCAGCCTGTTCCACGAGCGCGATCTGACATCACCGCCCTCGCAGGAGAGGATGGAAGGGTACCTCCAGAAGCTGCGGCAGCAGAACGACGCCTTCACGGACGTCGGGTTCCTGAACCGTGAAGGAATCCAGACCGGGTACGCCGGTCTCTTCCCCGACCTGTTGGGCAAGGATTACAGCCACGAGGAGTGGTTCCAGCTGCTGATGCAGCAAGACCAGGACTACTACATCAGCGACATCTACCTGGGCTTCCGCAACAAGCCGCACTTCACCATCGCGGTCAAGCAGGACTTCGAGGGCGAAACCTGGGTGTTCCGCTCGACGCTGGACCCCGACAAGTTCTACATGTTTCTGCGCTCGATCGGGCGCGGCAAGTCGGTGGAATCCACCCTGATCAACCTGGAGGGCCGGTACCAGCTGGTGGATCCGGACCGGGGCGAGCTTCTGGGAATGGCCGACTTCGTGCCGTCCGTGGCGGAGCCGACCGGAGTCCAGGAGATCGAAATCGCCGGCGAGCACTTTCTGGTCGGACACGCCTGGCTCCGCGAGGCGCCGTGGGCGCTGGTGGTTCGCCAGGCGTTCAGCGTCGCACACGCCGACATGTACCGGAGTCGGCGGGTCATGACCCTCACCCTGCTGGTCCTTTTCTTCGTCATCGCCACGTGCATCTGGTTCGCCAACAGCTTTCTCATCGACCGCTTCAGAGAGAGCGCCGAGAGAAGCGCCGAGCTGAGAACTCAGCTTTTCCATGCCTCGAAGCTCGCCTCGGTGGGCGAGCTGGCGACCGGCGTGGCGCACGAGATCAACAACCCGTTGGCGGTGATCGTGGCTGCGAGCGGGGTCGTCAGGGATGCCTTCAATCCCGAGTTCGCGCTGGAGCCGAGCCGGGAGGTCGTGCTCAAGGAGATCGACAACATCGACTCGGCGGTGTTCAGGGCCCGGACCATCACCCGGCAGCTCCTCGACTACGGCCGGAAGTACGAGCCGACGTTGGAGCCCTGCAACGTCAACCTGATCCTCGACGAGGTGATCGGGGGACTGAAGGCGCGCGAGTTCGAGATCGAGGGTATCGAGATCATCCGCGATTACGATCCGGGCCTGCCGGACATCCTTCTCGACCGAGACAAGATCCGACAGGTCTTCCTGAACCTGATCAACAACGCCGGTGACGCCATGGCGGCCGGGGGTGCTGTGACCGTCACCACCCGACGCCACCAGGACGACATCACGGTCTCCGTCAAGGACACGGGGATCGGGATCCCGGCGGAGATCGCGGACCAGATCTTCAACCCGTTCTTCACGACCAAGGAGGTCGGGAAGGGAACCGGACTCGGCCTGAGCGTCTCCCTGAACATCGTCGAATCCCTCGGCGGCACCATCAAGGTGCAGTCCATCGAGGGGGCGGGAAGCGTCTTCACGGTGACGCTGCCGGTTCAACGAGCCGGCTCGAGGACTCATCCAGGTGGAACGCCGAACAGTCTCGGCGGAGGAATTTCGTCATGAAATCAGGGAGGAGCGATCATGTCTGACCAGAATCCGGAGAACAGGAGCACTGAACGGCTCCGAGTCTTGATCGTCGACGACGAGGACCGGTTCCGGGAGAGCCTCTCGAAGCAGCTCGAGATGAGAGGCTTCGAGGTCTTCGACGTCGGCAATGGCGAGGACGCCATCAAGATCGTCCGCCACGACAACCCACAGGTCGTCATCCTCGACCAGAAAATGCCGGGAATGGACGGCATCCAGACGCTCAAGGAGCTCAAGCGGATCCGTCCCGAGGTGCAGATCGTCATGCACACCGGCCACGGCAGCATCGAGTCCGCGCGCCTCACCGGCAAGCACGACGTCTTCGCCTACCTGGAGAAGCCATCGCCCATCGAGGAGATCGTCGACACGCTGCGCCGGGCTGCCGAGGAACGCGTCTACGCCATGGCGAAGCACGAGATCACCGCGGTCCCTGGCGCCGGCTTCAAGCAGTGGCTGATCGGCGTCCAGAACGCCCGGCCGGGCGTCATGCTCCTCGGCGTCGCCGTCTTTCTGGCCGTCGTCCTGATGCCGCCGCCCGCTCAGCTCGTCACCTTCCTGTCGTCGCCCAAGGGTGGCGAAGGCGTGGAGGCCATCGCCGGCTACTCGGACTACCGCAAAATGGCGGCCGGGCAGACGATCACCGAGTACTACGGTAAGAAGGCGTCGCTGTATCGCGAGGTGACAGCGCCCGACGGCACGAAGACCAAGGAGGCGCCCTCGGTCGAGGCGGTCGCTCTCAGGGCGCAGGTCATGATCGGTGTACTGGTGGTGGCGGCCCTCTTCTGGGCCACCGGTGCGGTGCCGATCGGGATCACCGCCCTGCTGGTGGGCGTGCTCATGTACTTCTTCGGAGTCTTCCCGGCCGACCAGGTGGCCCAGGCCTTCGCCAAGGACTCCGTGATCTTCATCTTCGGCGTGCTCGCGTTCGCCGGCGCCATCACGAAGACCGGCCTCGACCGGCGCATCGGCATCCTGCTGCTCGGCACGAGCACGTCGCTGTGGAAGTTCGGCCTCATCTTCGCGCCGCTCCTGTCGGTGACCGCAGCGTTTCTGTCGGAGCACGCCCTGGTCGCGTTTCTCGCCCCGATCCTCATGCTGGTGTACATGGGCGCCATCAACGCCGCCGGTCTCAAGAGGGACAAAGGGCTCGTGGTGTTCATGCTCCTCATGCTGACCTTGTGCGCCAACGTCGGGGGGCCGGGATCGCCGGCGGCGGGTGGGCGCAACGCCGTCATGCTGGGCATCTTCTCCGACTACGGCATCCAGATCTCGTTCGCCGACTGGGTGAAGCTCGGTCTGCCGTTCGTTCCTGTCATGTCCATCACCATCGCTCTGTACTTCCTGCTGGTGTTCCGCAAGAGGATCGCCGTCAAGTCGGTCAATGTCGCCGCGGTCGTCAGGCGGGAGGGGCAGAAGATCGGCAAGATGACGCGCGACGAGTACAAGGCGGCCGCCGTTCTGGTGATCCTGATCGCCCTCTGGATCACGATGTCCGACGTGGTCGGCATGGGAGGGCCGGTGATCCTCGCCCTGGTCCTCCTCAACGTGCTCGGGATCCTGAGGTGGAAGGACATCAACGGCATCCACTGGGACGTCGTGGCCCTCTACGCGGCAGCCAGCGCCATGGGCTACGGCCTCGCGTCCACCGGCGCGGCGCTCTGGCTGGCCAACAGCTTCATCGCCGTCCTGCCGGAGGTCCTCAAGAGCGGCGACGGGCTGATCGTCTCCGCGAGCCTGGTCACCGGAGTTCTCACCAACTTCATGAGCGACGGGGCCACGGTGGCTGCGGTCGGGCCGATCACCGTCCCGATGGCGACCCTCTCCGGGACCTCGCCGCTCCTGGTCGGACTGGTCACCGCCTTCGCGTCGTCGTTCGCCCACTTCCTGATCATCGGCACGCCCAACAACGCCATCTGCTACAGCATCGCCCGCGATCCGGAGACCGGCGAGCAGCTGCTGACCATGAAGGACTTCCTGGTTCACGGCCTGGCGGTCTGGGTCCTCAGCCTGGTGGTGCTCTGGGTCTGGGTCGTGTTCGGCTACTGGAAGTGGTTCAACGCGGCGGGCATGTGAACCCGGGGGTAACAGCATGCGGTCGGTGACCCTGACTTCGAATCGCGACCGTCACGCGAAAGGGTGAGTGAGATGAAAAAAGAAAAGATCAACCTGTTGATCGTGGACGACGAGGAGCAGTTCCTGGAGTCCATCAGCAAGAGCCTGGAGCTCAGGGATTTCCACGTCATCGCGGTGAATCGCGGCGACAAGGCCGTCGAGGCGGCGAAGCGACAGCCCATCGACATCGCACTCGTCGATCTCAAGATGCCGGGCATCTCGGGCGAGGAGACGCTGCGCCTTCTCAAGCAGGAGCACAGATGGCTCGAGGTGGTGATCCTGACCGGTCACGGAGCGCTTCAATCGGCGGTCGAGTGCACCAAGATCGGGGCGTTCTCTTACCTGCAGAAGCCCTGTGAGCTCTCGGCCCTGATCGAGGCCCTGCAGGCCGCGTACAAGCAGAAGGTGATGAACCGCCGGCAGATCGAGGAGAAGAAGATGGAGAAGCTGCTGCAGATCTCCGCCTCGAGCAGCCCGCGCGAGATTCTGCGGCGGCTTCGAGAGCTGGACGAGGGCGAGGACTGAGATCGGGGGCCGAGCTGCCGGTCGCGGCGCGGCTTGGGTACAATCGCCGCAGTGGCTTCGGACGAAACACCGGCGGCGACGCACTTCAGGGCCTGCAACCTGTGCGAGGCGATCTGCGGTCTCGCCATCGAGCACCGCGGCGGCGAGGTGGTGTCGATCCGCGGCGACCGCGACGACCCCTTCAGCCGCGGCCACATCTGCCCCAAGGCGGTCGCCCTGCAGGACATCCACCGCGACCCCGAGCGGCTGCGGCGGCCGCTCAAGCGGAGCGGCGGCGAGTGGACCACCATCGGTTGGGACGAGGCGTACGACGAGGTCGCGGACCGCCTCCGCGCCGTCCAGCGCGCCCACGGCCGCGACGCGGTGGCTGTCTACGTGGGCAACCCGACGGTCCACAACTGGGGCTCGCTGCTCTTCGGCCCGCCCCTGATCAGGAGCCTGCGCACGGTCAATCGCTACTCCGCGACCTCGGTCGACCAGTTGCCCCACCACGTGGCGGCGGCCTTCATGTTCGGCCACAAGCTGCTGCTGCCGGTGCCGGACATCGATCGCACCGACCACCTCCTGATGCTCGGCGCCAACCCGCTGGTTTCGAACGGCAGCATGATGACGGCGCCGGGCATCGCGCGGCGGCTCGAGGCGCTGCGGCGCCGCGGCGGCCGGTTGGTGGTGGTCGACCCGCGCCGCAGCGAAACCGCGCGGGTGGCGGACCGCCACCACTTCATCCGCCCCGGGACCGACGCCCTGCTGCTCGCGGCGCTGCTGCAGGTGATCTTCGAGGAGCGCCTGGAGCGGCCCGGGCGGCTGGCGGAGCTCTGCAGCCCGTTCGACGAGGTGCGCCGGCTGACGGCGGCGTTCGAGCCGGATCGGGTCGAAGCGGCGACGGGCGTCGCGGCGGACGAGATCCGCACCATGGCGCGCGAGTTCGCGGCCGCCCAGGCCGCGGTGTGCTACGGCCGTACCGGGGTTTCGATCCAGATCTTCGGCGGCCTCTGCCAGTGGCTGATCAACCTCCTCAACATCGTCACCGGCAACCTCGACCGGCCGGGCGGCGCGATGTTCACGAAGCCCGCCGTCGACCTCGTGGCGCAGACAGGCCGCGGCAGCCTCGGCCGGCGGAGGAGCCGGGTGCGCGGGCTGCCGGAGTTCGGCGGCGAGCTGCCGGTGGCGGCGCTCGCCGACGAGATCCGCACCCCCGGCGAGGGTCAGGTGCGGGCGCTCCTCACCGTGGCCGGGAACCCGGTGCTGTCGACCCCCGACGGCGGCCGCCTCGACGAGGCGCTGCAGCAGCTCGATTTCATGGTGGCGGTCGATTTCTACCTCAACGAGACCACGCGCCACGCCGACCTCATCCTGCCGCCGACCTCGGCCCTCGAGCACGACCACTACGACCTGGTCTTCAACCTGCTGGCGGTGCGCAACGTGGCCCGCTACTCGCCGGCGCTGTTCGCGCCCGGCCCCGACACCCGCCACGACTGGCAGATCCTCGCCGCGCTCGAGCGCCGCCTGGACGACGGCCCGTGGGCCGGGCGCCTCAAGCGCCGGCTGGCCGCCGCGCTCGGTCCGCGGGTGGCCCTCGACCTGGGCCTGCGCTCCGGCCCCCACGGCTCGGGCTGGAGTCCGCTGGGCGGCGGCCTCAGCCTGGGGAAGCTCGAGCGGGCGCCGCACGGCCTCGACCTCGGGCCCCTCGAGCCCTGCCTGCCGGCCAGGCTGCGCACGAGGGACCGGCGCATCGAGCTCGTGCCCGAGGCCCTCGCGGCCGACCTCCCGCGCCTGGAAGCGAGCCTCGAGGCGGCAGCCGCGGGCCCCGGCCTGTTGCTCGTCGGCCGGCGCGACCTGCGCAGCAACAACTCGTGGATGCACAACTTCGAACGCCTCATGGGCGGGCGTGAGCGCTGCACGCTGCGCATGCACCCCGAGGACGTGGCGCGTCTCGGCCTGGAGGGCGTGACAACGGTGGCGATCGTGTCGCGCAGCGGCCGCATCGAGGCCCCGCTCGAGCCGAGCGACGAGCTCATGCCGGGCGTCGTCAGCCTGCCGCACGGCTGGGGCCACGATCGTCCGGGGACCCGTCAGACGGTCGCTGCGGGCCGGCCCGGGGTCAGCGCCAACGACATCACCGACGCGCAGGTGGTGGACCCCCTGTGCGGCAACGCGGTGCTCAACGGCGTGCCGGTGAGAGTGGAGCGGGTTCGGGGTTGATGGTCCGAAAATTCGAAATTCGAAATTCGAAATTCGAAATTGATCGCCTACCACTCCGCGAAGGTTCCGGTCACCCGTACATCTGGTCGATCAGATCCGCGTACCTCGCAAGCAGCACCCTCCGCTTGAGCTTGAGGGTCGGCGTCAGCTCGCCGGCCTCCTGGCTGAACTCCCGCGGCACGAGGCGGAACGCCCGCACCCGCTCGTAGCGCGAGAACGCGGCCATCGCCGTCTCGACGAT
>DATIVB010000633.1:0-3407 GCA_035466375.1 Chondromyces sp. | reverse complement strand
AGGTGGGAACCGTGGTGGCAGCGCGCCTGCCCGATGGCCGCGAGCAGCACCTGATGATCGCGGGCGTCGAGGGCGACTCGGTGACCCTCGACGGCAACCACCCGCTCGCCGGCCAGACCCTTCACGTCGAGGTCGAGGTGGCGTCGCTGCGCGAGCCCACCGCCCAGGAGATCGCGGACGAGCAGGTCGGCGGCCCGCCGGCGTAGGGAGCCGACAATGGCGGCCATGAGGACGCTGCTGATCCAGGCCGCCGACGTGCTCCAGTGCGAGGCCGACCGGTGCCGGCTGCTGCGCCGGCACGACATCGTGATCCGGGGCAACCGGATCGCGGCCGTCGAGCCCACGGGATGCGACCGGGCCGACGCCGCCGACGAGGTCATCGCGGCCGCCGGAATGCTCGCGATCCCGGGTCTGGTCAACACCCACGCCCACGTTCCCATGGGCATCTTCCGCGGCCTTGCCGAGGACGTGGACATCGAGACCTGGTTCAACGAGTTCATGTGGCCCCTGGAGGCCAACCTGACCCCGGACGACGTCTTCTGGGGGATGCAGCTGGGCCTCGCCGAAATGATCTCGGCGGGCGTCACCACGGTGGCCGATCACTACTTCCACATGGACCGGGCGGCGGCGGCCGTGGAACGCGCCGGCAGCCGGGCGGCTCTCGGCCTCGCGGTGTTCGGCAGCCAGGGTCGGGAGGGGGCGCGCCGGACCGCAGCCTTCGCCGATGCCTACCGCGGCGCCGCCGGCGGCCGGATCACGACCTGGCTCGCGCCCCACGCACCGTACACCTGCGATGACGCTTTTCTCGAAGCGGTCGCGGCCGAGGCCGAACGCCTCGACCTGGGCATCCACATCCACGCCGCCGAGACGGCGGCCCAGACCGAGGCCAGCGTCGCGGCCCGCGGCCGCACCCCGATCGAGGTCCTGGACTCGGTCGGCGTGCTGGCCCGCCCGACCATCCTGGCGCACTGCTGCGGCGCGACCCCGTCGGATCTGGAGCTGATGGCCGGGCGGCCGTGCGGCGTCGCCCACGCGCCCAAGACCTACCTGAAGCTGGCCATGGGGGCGGCGCCGGTTCTCGCCATGCGGGCCGCCGGGATCCCGGTGGGGCTCGCCACCGACGGTCCGGTGTCCAACAACACCCTCGACGTCCTCGAGTCGCTCCGCCTGATGGCGATGGTGGCCAAGCACGAATCGGGCGATCCCCGGAAGATGACCGTGGGGGAGGCCCTCACGGTGGCGACGCGGGACAGCGCCCGGGTCGTGGGCCTGGCCGACGAGCTCGGCCACCTGGCGCCGGGCTTCCTGGCCGACGTCGCCCTGGTCGACCTGTCCTGCGCCCACAACCAGCCGCCCCACGACCCGGCCGCCAACCTGGTCTACTCGGTTCGGGCGTCGGACGTTTGCACGGTGATCTGCGACGGTCGGGTTCTCATGCGCGACCGCGAGCTGCTCACCCTCGACCTCGCCGAGATCACCGCCCGGGTCGGCGAGAGCATGGCTCGGCTGTCGCGGCGCGTTCCCGACGCCAGGATCCAGCTCTACCGGCCCTGAGCTCACCCGCGTCCGCGTCCGCGTCCGTGCCCGAGATCAATGACAGCGGCAGTGACAGATGCTATGAGGGCCGCCGCCGGGGCCCGGTTACCCGGTAGGCTTACTCCAGTCTGCAAAAAGGAGGAAGCACGATGGCCCAACAAGCGACGACCCAAGAGCAATGGTACCCGACCGAGGAGACACTGTACGTGGCATTCGAGCTGAGCAAGACGAAGTGGCGGGTTTTGTGTTCGGCTGGAGGACGGAAGAGGCACTCAGGGGTGATGGCGCCGGGGTCGGAGGCGGAGCTGGGGACGATTCTCGAGCGGGCGAAGAAGAAGTTGGGGCTTACCCCAGGGGTGCGTGTGCTGAGCTGTCTGGAGGCTGGACGTGACGGGTTCTGGCCACACTGGTTCTTGACCGTTCAGGGGGTGGAGAACCTGGTGGTGGACGCGTCGAGCATGAAGGTGAGTCGGAAGGGCCGGCGGGCGAAGACGGACAGAATTGACGCTGCGCAGCTGCTCGCCGATCTGGTTCGTCACGATCGAGGGGATGACGATGTGTGGAGGGTCGTTCATGTGCCATCGAGAAGGGACGAAGCCTATCGGCACGAGCATCGCGAGCTGGAGCAGCTCAAGCAGGAGCGAAAGCGCCACCGAAACCAGATCCGCAGTCTTCTCGCGACCGAAGGAGTCAATGTCGAGGGCGACCTGATGCGGGTGTTGGGGGAGGCAGCTGATCTGAGGAACTGGAACGGTGAGCCGTTGTCGAAATGGATGCTGTGGCGTTTGGAGCGCAAGGCGCGGCGGCTGACGCAGGTCGAGGCACAGATCACGGAGATCCAGCAGCACCAGGTCGAGTGTGTCAAGCGAGCCAACACAGTGAACCTCGAAAAGATCGCCAAGCTCCAGAGGCTGCGGGGGATCGGGACACCAAGTGCCTGGGTCCTGGTGATGGAGTCGTTCGGCTGGAGACAGTTCAACAACCGCAAGGAGGTCGGCGGCTCAGTCGGATTGGTCGGGACGCCCCACGACAGCGGCGAGTCGTCCCGGGAGCTCGGAATCAGCAAGGCTGGCAACGCACGAGTGAGGAGTCTCCTGGTCGAGCTGGCATGGCTGTGGATACGGTATCAACCGGACAGCAGTATCACCAAGTGGTTCAACGAGCGGTACGGCGGCCAGGGGAAACGGTCGAAGCGAATAGGGATCGTCGGCGTCGCGAGGCGTTTGATGATCCAGCTGTGGCATTACGTCGAGCATGACGTCGATCCACCTGGCGCGATCATCGCCAAGTCGTAGGCGCACATCAGCCACGGCACCCGATCATGCGCATACGTGGAGATGGTCTTTCTGATGAGTTGAAACGGCTGGCTGGGACAGCTCGCGCTGCCGCTGGGCTCAGATATCTGCGCCGATTGACAGATGGGGCGTCCCAACCAGGCCCTCGCCTGCGCTCGAGGAGCGTAAAGCAACTGGTTTCCGACCTGATAGGTCGCGTCACGGATAGGAGTCGATTCGGGTCAGTAACGCCCCGATCTCCACTGTGGGCCGGCCAGCCACTCTCAACTCTCCAACGACCGATCTCCGCGCCAGATCGATAAGCGGTTGACAGACCGGCCCTCATAGGAGCGGCAGCGACCAATGGCAGCGAGCAGCGCCTCCGGGACGCGCGGGTGGGGCGCCTCCCCCGGGACGTGCCGGGTTCGGCATTGTGCCGGCACCCTTTGGCCTCGAGGCCGCGCGGGCAGGGCGCCTCCACCGGGACGTGCCAGGTTCGGCATTGTGCCGGCAGCCCCCTCCCGATCATAGCGCGCTCCGCACAATGCCCAACCTGGCAATCCCCGGGAAGCGCGCCTCGGAAAGGCTCTCCCGGCT
>DATIVB010000632.1:0-5879 GCA_035466375.1 Chondromyces sp. | reverse complement strand
GGTGCGGCTGCGGGTGGCCTGGCTGCTCGGCATGGACAATTTCGCGGAGGTCCTCAACGAGGTCGAGCCGTGGGTACCCTGGGATCTCTGGCTGCTACAGCGGCGTGCCTCCGTGCGTCAGCACGCGGGCGACCCGCGGGCGGCGGCGGCTCTGGCCGACGTCGGCGTGTACGCGAGCAGCGCGCCGCTCCCGTTCACCTCGCTGGTGAGCCTGAGGCCGCGACTGGAGCCGGAGCGCGACGACCCGGCCGGAGAAGACGGTGGAACGTTCGAACGTTAGAACGTTGGAACGTTGGGCGCATCCGGGAAAGCGTGGGATGGGCAGGAGTCAAATTCGGAATTCGGAATTCGGAATTCGGAATGCCGCCCGCCCGCCCATTTCGGATTTCGGATTTCGGATTTCGAATTTCGGATTTCCGCCCACTCACCAGGTCCGGGTGAAGAGGTGAAGAGGTGAAGAGGTGAAGCATGACGGGTTGGATGCGCGAGTCTTGACCCGTCACCCCTTACCCCTTAACCCTTCACTCTTAACCCTTAACCCCTGACCCTTGACCCGGCTCTGTGCCCTCTGTGCCTCTGTGGTTCAATGAACTCATCGAATCGATCAGTGTGAACGACCCGGAGGTGGCCATGCCGCGGTCGCGCCGCCTGCTCGCTGCCCCCGTTCGCTGCCACGGACGCGGCGCTCTGACACTGAAACTTTCTCTGAATCTGTCACTGAAACTGCCACTGAGACTGTCACTGCCACCTGCCACTGTCACTGAAGCTGAATCCGGGCACGGCAACGGAAACGGACACGGGCACGGGTCGTATCCGATGCCCCCATCCCATGCAATCCCGGATGCGCCAAAAGTTCGAACGATGGGGGCGGGGGTGGGTGGAACGTTCAACGTTCCAACGTTCTAACGTTCTAACGACGGGGCGGACTGGGCGGATGGAAAAACGCCCGAGCCGAAGCCCGGGCGGTCGTTCGATCGGTCGGAGTCGCGCGCTACTCGGCGATCGGCTCCAGGGTCATGGGGTCGCGCAGCGGCAGCTTGACGATTTCACCGAAGTCGCTGAGCTTTGCCTCGTGCTCGGGATGGCCCTGGAGGATTTCCTCGATGTTGCCGACCACCAGCATGAGCATGGTGTCGGGGTCGAGTGCGGCCTTCATGGCCTCCTGCACGTCCTCGCCGTCGACCGCGGCGACGCGCTCGCGGTAGGCGCTCCAGTAGGCGTGGTCGCGGCCGAGCAGCTCGTCGGTGGCGAAGAGGCCGACCGTCTGTGCTGCGGTGGCGAAGCGCCGCGGGAAGGTCTCGATGAAGGAGGCCTTCGAGGTGCGCAGCTCCTCGTCGGTGGGCGGGGCGGTCCGCATGGCCTCGAGCAGGTCGAAGAAGATCTCCGCCGCGAAGGCGCAGGTCGACGACTTCGACTGGAAGTAGGCCCGGAAGTCGCCGGGCATGGTGACCGGGAAGCCGAGGCTCGCGTAGGCGCTGTAGGCGAGGCCCTCGTCGGAGCGGATGCGCTTCATCATGCGCGCGGTGAAGCCGCCGCCGCCGAGGATGTCGACGCCGATGCGCAGCGGGAACTCGAGGGGGTGGCCCTCGCGGAAACCGAGGCGCCCGATGCTGACGCGGCCCTGGTTGACGTCGGCCTTGTCGATCACGTAGACGCCCGACTTGGGCTCGTGCTCGGGCTGCGGCACCGGCGGCAGCGGTGTCTCGAGGGCGGGAAGACTGCCGATGGTGCGGTTGAGCAGCGCCTGCATGGCCACCGGCTCGAAGTCGCCGGCGACGGCCACCACCAGGTTCCCCGAGCGCACGAGCGAGGACACCAGCTTCTTGGCGTCGGAGGCCGTGATGGCGTCCACCGAGGCCCTGGTCGGCAGCCGGTTCATCCAGTAGCCGTCGCCGTACACCAGCCGCTGCCACTCGCGGTCCTCGATGTCGGCGGCATCGTCGTTGCGCTGCTTCATGGCCTGCAGCAGGTTGTCCCTGGTCTTGTCGAAGCGGTCCTGCTGGAAGCGCGGCGCGGTCAGGACGTCCATGAGGATCGCCATCGCCGCCTCGAGGTCTTTGGAGAGCACGTTGAGGCTCACCGACCCGGTGACGTCGCCGATCGAGGTCGAGAGGTTGGCGGCCAGAAAGTCGAGCTCCTCGTCGAGCTCCTGCGCGGTGCGCTCGCCGGCGCCGCCTGAGCGCCACGCGTCGCCGGTGATGGCCGCGAGGCCGGCCTTGCCCGCCGGCTCGAGGTAGCGCCCGCCGCGGAAGAAGACCGTGATGTCGATCAGCGGGAACTCGGTGTCGCGCTTGGCGTAGACGGGCGTGCCGTCGGCGAGCTCGAAGCGCAGGGCGGCGGCGTCCGGAACCTCGAACTGCAGCTCGGGGAAGCTCAGCTTCTCGGGACGGTCGGGGATGTCGGCGGCGGGGACGGCCGTCGCGGCGACGACCAGGACCGCACACAGCGTGGAGAACATCGTTGCGCGGCGCATCACTCCTCCTCTCCGGCGGCGGCCGCCTGCAGCATCTGCAGGCGCTCGGCGGCCCGTTCGATGACCAGGTCGAGCGCCGGCGCGAGCTCGGGCGGGACCTGGCCCTGCATGGCGCGCATCTGGGCGAGCCCCTGCTCGAGCTCGGCGGGGTCCCCGATCTGCTCGATCTGCGCCAGGGCCTGCTTGGCGAAGGCCTTGGCCTGGCCGGATAGGGCCGCGAGCGCGGGATCTTCGGTGCTGCCCTCCTTACGGGAGTACCACAGCACGTTCTTGCCGCTGTCGGTGAAGTAGGTCGAGGCCACGCGCTGCACGTCCTCGGCGGTCACGGCGGCGATTTTGGCGGGCGATTCGTTGAGGAAGCTCCAGTCCTCCCACACGTCGTAGAGCAGGAGCTGCAGGAGCAGGAAGAAGTTGGACTGCAGCCGGCGGTAGGAGTTGGCCAACGACTGGTTCTTGACCTTCTGAAGCTCGCGTTCGCCGACGGGCTCCGTCTTCAGGCGCTCGATCTCGGCCAGCAACGCGTCCTCCACCTCGCGGTGGTCGACCCCGTCCGCGAGCTCGGCGCCGAGCTCGACGAAGCCGCCGTACTTGAGGGCCTGGAAGCTCGAGTAGGGCTCGCCGGTGGCGAGCTGCCGGGCCTCGACCAGGGACTTG
Organism: Chondromyces sp.; assembly: GCA_035466375.1. Classification (GTDB taxonomy): domain Bacteria; phylum Acidobacteriota; class Thermoanaerobaculia; order Thermoanaerobaculales; family Sulfomarinibacteraceae; genus Sulfomarinibacter. The sequence continues at coordinate 2,752 of DATIVB010000632.1, read as the reverse complement.
TAGAGACGGCCGGTGCGGTCGTTGAGGATCGAGTCGAGGACGTCGAGGGCGTAGAAGTCCCGGTGGCCGAAGGGCACCGCGTGCCAGCGGATCTGCACCGACGGGTTGGTCTCGGCCTCGGCGAGCATGCGGCGCTCGGCGAGCTGCTCGATCTCCTCGGTGACCACCGGCGGCGGCGGGTTCGCCCCGCGCGGGATCCGGCCGAAGTACTTCGTGGCGAGGGCCACGGCCTGCTCGCGGTCGAAGTCGCCCACCAGCCCGACGGTGATGTTGTTGGGGGCGTAGAAGGTGGCAAAGAAGCGCTCGGCCTGGTCGCGGGTGATCGACTCCACGTCGGAGGGCCAGCCCACCACCGGGTGGTGGTAGGGCAGCGAGGCCCAGAACATGGAGTCGAACTGCTCCTCGAACTTGGCGGTCGGGTTGGACTCGACGCGCATGCGCCGCTCCTCGCGCACCACGTCGCGCTCGGAGTAGAACTCGCGGAACACCGGGTTCAACAGCCGCTCCGACTCCATCCAGAACCACAGCTCGAGCTTGTTGGCCGGGACCGTGATGAAGTAGATCGTGGCGTCCTGCATGGTGCCGGCGTTGAGGCCGGACGCGCCGGCCTCGGTGTAGATCTGGTCGAACTCGTCCTTGACGATGAGGGGCTTCTGCTGCGCCTGCAGCTCCTTCAACTTCTCGCGCAGCTCGCCGAGGCGCTCGGTCTGGTTCTCGGGAAGGTAGATGCTGCCCTCGAGCTCGCCGCGCCGCTTCATCTCGCGCATGACCTCGTACTCGGCCTCCATCTCGACCCGCAGGGCATCGAGCTCGGCCATGATCTCGGCTTCGCGCTTGAAGTCTCTGGTGCCGATGGTGTGGCTGCCCTTGAACATCATGTGCTCGAAGAGGTGGGCCATGCCGGTGGCGCCGACCTCCTCGTTGGCCGACCCGACATGGGTGACCCAGCCTGCGGAGACGGTGGGGCTCTCGTGCCGCTGGACCATCAAGAGCTTCATGCCGTTGTCGAGGACCACCTCCTCGACCGGCACCTTCGCTTCCTCGGCCGCGAGGGTCGAGACCGCGAGCAGCACTGCCAATGCGACGAGACCCGCGGCTGTCAGCTGACGCCGAAGACTCATGGTTTCGCTCCTTCCGTGGTTGATTGTCGATATCTCCGAGCCCGTCCGGGTGCCTCCCGGCGGCCCCGGGTTCAGCCGGCGTGCGCTGCGGCGCGCGCCTCGAGCGCGATGATACTACGTCCGGATGCGGCGGCAGTTTCCACCATCGCAGGGGGTGGACGTCCCGACCCTTCGCGCGCCGCGCTCCGCTGAATCTGGACAGCGCGGCCCGTCGAATGTAACGTTCCGGCATCGAAGCGAGGGGGTCGGCATATGGGGGAGCTGCTGCTGGCGCTCGACGTCGGGAACACCAACACCGTGGTCGGGCTGTTCGCGGGCGAGGTGCTGCGGACCCGCTGGCGGCTGACCACCCACGCCGACCGCACCGCGGATGAGATCGGCATGTGGCTGCACCAGCTGCTGCGCCGCGAGGGCGTCGCCCCCGGCGACCTGGCGGCGGTCGCGGTGGCGTCGGTGGTGCCGCCCATGGACCCGCGATTGCGGGAGGGAGTGCTGCGGTACCTCGGCCGGGAGGCGTTCTTCGTCGAGCCCGGCATCCGCACCGGCATGCCGCTGCTGGTCGACGCGCCAAATGAGCTCGGCGCCGACCGCCTGTGCGATGCGGTCGCCGCCTTCGCCGAGCACGGCGGGCCGTGCCTGGTCCTCGACCTCGGCACCGCGGTGACCTGGGAGGTGGTGTCGGCCGCGGGCGAGTACCTCGGCGGCGCGATCGCACCCGGCCCGATGGTGACCGCCGACGCGCTGTCCTCGAAGACCGCGAAGCTGCCGCGGGTGGCGATGGCGCCGCCGCCGCGGGTGATCGGCAAGGGGACCGTCGACAGCATCCAGTCCGGCCTCTTCTACGGCTACCTGGGCCTCCTCGAGGGCGTGACCCGGCGCATCCTGGCCGAGCTCGGGGAGGCGACCGTGGTCGCCACCGGGGGCCTCGCGGAGGCCTTCGCGAGCCACACCGAGCTCATCCACCACGTCGAGCCCGACCTCACGTTGCACGGGCTGCGCCTGCTGTGGCAGCTCAACCGGGAGCAGGGAGCGTGACGGACGCCAGGGAGGCCAGGGACACCATCCGGACCCGGGTCGAGGAGAAGCTGCGCCCCCTGACGCTGCCCAACTTCGTCACCCTGACGCGGATGGCGCTGGTGCCGTTCTTCGTCATCGCGGTCTTCGAGCACGATTACCGCCTCGCGCTTTGGGTCTTCGTCATCGCCGGCCTGACCGATGCCTTCGACGGTTTCCTCGCGCGCCGCATGGACATGCGCTCGCGGATCGGCGCCTACCTCGACCCGATCGCCGACAAGATGCTGATCACCGTCGCCTACATCACGCTGACGGTGCCGCAGGGCCAGGCGGTCGTGATCCCGCTGTGGCTGACCATCCTCGCCCTGTTCCGCGACGTCCTGATCATGCTGGTCGCCGGCGTGCTGTACATCGTCGAGGACATCCGCGAGTTCCCGCCGTCGGTGCTCGGCAAGGCGACGACTCTGCTGCAGGTCGTCACGATCGCGGTGGTCCTGCTCGCCAACGTCTTCCCGCTGCCGCGCCTGGTGCCCTCGGCCTGCTTCTACGCTTCGTTTCTCCTGGTGATCGCCTCCGGCTTCAACTACATCTACCGGGTCAGCCGCTTCGTCGAGGAA
>DATIVB010000631.1:0-2544 GCA_035466375.1 Chondromyces sp. | reverse complement strand
CAGGACGTCTTCATTGCCTACGGCCCGGCTTCGATCTTCGCCGACGGGTTCGAGACCGGCGGGACCTCGCGGTTCTCGTTGACCGTCCCCTGAGGGGAGCAATCGGTGGGTCGGAGGAGCCTGGATTCGTGTGCACCGCGGGAACGCGACGAATGACCGACATGAGCACTTTGTTGACTTCGTTTCTCCTGGCACCAGTGAGAAAAAGGTCCACCGACCTCTGAGCCTTCAGCCAGAGGTAAGAATCGGCTCGATGTCATCGACGTCGATCTTCCGCCTTGCGTGCCAAAGGTCGTAGTTGTCCTGCATCGCGAGCCAGCTCTCCGGAGACCTCCCAAGGCCCTTCGAAAGGCGAAGAGCCATCTCAGGACTGATCCCGCTCTGTCCTTTCAGCAACCTCAGAAAGGTCGAAGGAGACACACCGAGCTTCAGCGCCACCCTTCGACTACTCATGTCGAGGTGGGTCAGGAAGACCTCTTGAATAAACTCACCAGGATGGGGGGGGTTGTACATCGCCATCAGTGATAGTCCTCATAGTCCACGTCGAATGCGTTTCCTCCTTCAAACGAGAAAACCACTCGCCAGTTCCTGCTCACGTCGATTGCCCACGAGTTCTTCCGATCGCCCTTGAGGCGGTGAAGGCGGAATCCCGGCAGGTTCATGTCGTCGATAGATGTCGCGGTATCGAGGGCGGCCAAACGCATTCTGAGTTTCTCTCCGTGACCAGGTTGAATTCCGGCTTTGCTGCCTGTCTCGAAATACCTCTGGAGTCCCTTATGCCGAAACGTTTTGATCACACCAGCATTGTAGCATATTGCGCACCACGCAACACCCTGGGCGGGAAACCTCGAGCTGCGGCGAAGAAGGCACCCCATGGCTTACCGCCATTCGCTGGTTCCGCCGGGACGCCGCGGCGGCAGGCCGCGAGCAACGCGATCACGCGCGCAGAGTGCTCGGGCCGGGAGTTCGATGAAGCGAAATGGTGAGCCGTGCTGGATTCGAACCAGCGACCACCGGATTAAAAGTCCGATGCTCTACCAACTGAGCTAACGGCCCACCCTCACTCTGAAAAATAGCGCTTCGCCGGGCGAATAACAAGGCTGCGCGAATCAGCCGCCGATGATGGCGCGCAGCTGCTCCGTGAGCTCCGAGTCGCCGCGGACCAGGGTCTCCTCGCGGCGCGGCCCGGTGGAGACGATGACCGCCGGCACGCCGAGCTTGGCCTCCAGATAGGCCACGTAGTCGCGGGCCTCGGGCGGCAGCTCGGCGTCGCGGGTGACGCCCTCGGTGGGCGCGCTCCAACCCGGCAGCTCCTCGAGCACCGGCTCGACCGCCTCGGCGATCTCGGCGTCGGCGGGGAAGGTGTCGATCACGGAGCCGTCGGGCAGCCGGTAGGCGGTCACCACCTTGACGGTGGCGAAGCCGTCGAGGACGTCGAGCTTGGTGAGTGCGACCGCGTCGACCCCCGCGAGCTCGACCGCGTAGCGAGCGGCCACGGCGTCGAACCAGCCGCAGCGACGGGGCCGGCCGGTGGTGGTCCCGAACTCGACGCCGCGCTCGCGCATGCGCTCGCCTTTGGCGTCGGTGAGCTCGGACGGGAAGGGGCCGCTGCCGACCCGGGTGGCGTAGGCTTTCATGACCGCCACCACTGGTCCCAGCAGCTTCGGTCCGATGCCGCAGGACGCCGCGGCGTAGCCGGGCAGGCAGGAGGACGAGGTCACGAACGGATAGGTCCCCCACGCGAGGTCGAGCATGACGCCCTGGGCGCCCTCGAAGAGGACCGCCTCCCCCGCCTCGCGGTGGCGGCGCAGCGCCGGGCCCACTTCGCCGAGGGTCGGCGCGAGCCGCGCGGCGGCCGTTTCGAGCTCGTCGAGCGCCTGCTCGAGATCGACCGGCGGGGCGCCGAAGAGGATCTCGAGCTCGCGGTTGTGCTGCTGCATGAGGGCGAGCGCCCGCCCGCGCAGCCTGTCCGGCTCGCCGAGGACGTGGGCACGCAGGCCGCGGCGCTGTGCGCGGTCCTGGTAGGCGGGTCCGATGCCGCGGCCGGTGGTGCCGATCTTCCCCTCGCCGAGGGTGCCCTCGCGGGCGCCGTCGAGAGCGCGGTGGGTCGGCAGGATGAGCGTCGCGCGCGGTGACAGCACGATCCGGCCGTCGATACCGATGCCTTCCGACACCAGCGTGTCCATCTCGGCCACCAGACCGGTCGGGTCGACCACCATCCCCGAGGCCAGGTAGCAGGCGACGCCGTCGTGGATGATGCCCGACGGCACCAGGTGGAGCGCGAAGCGCCGCTCGGCGAAGCGGACCGTGTGGCCGGCGTTGTTGCCGCCGTTGTAGCGCACCACCGCGGCGAAGCCCGACGACAACAGGTCGACGACCTTGCCCTTGCCCTCGTCGCCCCACTGGCCGCCGATGATCATCAGCGATTCTCTGCCCATCGGACCTCCGGCCGCTCATCATAGCGCGCCCGGCCGCGGCGGCAAAGTCTCGGCAGACAGGCGAGATATCGCACGGCGGAAACCGGTTACAATGGCCGGTCATGAC
>DATIVB010000630.1:0-3486 GCA_035466375.1 Chondromyces sp. | reverse complement strand
TCGTGCTGCCGCAGCAGCTCGAGCAGCTTCATCCCCGGTCTGCCGACCTCGCCGTCGTCGCGCGCCTGCTCCACGAGCTGGCCGTGCTCGTCGCGGACCCGGCACGCCCAGCAGTGGTGGCGCGCCGTTTGATAGACCCTCTTGCGTTCGGCCACCGCCTGTTTCACCTCGTCCAGGGTCGCGACCGGCACCGCCGCGGCGTGAAACCGCGAGCGCTGCTCGGTCAGCTGGTGCTCGGAGAGCTTCGCGAGGGGGGGCATGGTGGAATGATAGCGGACGAGGGGGCCACAGTTGCCGTTCTTCCGAGCGGATTTCGAATTTCGAATTTCGAATTTCGAATTTTCCATCCATCGGCCCGGACCGTTCGTCCATTTACAGGGAGCAGGAACCAGGGATCAGGTGCCACGCGTCCGCTCGACAGCAGGGAGCAGGGGCCGGTGCGGATGCCGGTCCACCGGGTGGGCGGGCGGAAATTCGAAATTCGAAATTCGAAATTCGAAATGGGTGGGTGGGTGGGACCTGCTCCCTGCGAGAACCCCCCGCGTTCGTCTGCGTACAATCTCAGGACGCGCCTGGTTTGGCGCGCGACCTGTCCGTTCAAGGGGGAAACTCATGCGAGCACGAATCCCGGTCCTCATGGCCACGGCTCTGTCCGCCGTCACGTTCTCGGTCGCACCGGCGTCTGCCGCCGACGACGACCTGTGGCTGCGCTACCCGGCGATCTCGCCGGACGGTGCGGCGGTGGTCTTCAGCCACCGCGGCGACCTGTGGCGGGTGCCGGCGGACGGCGGCCGGGCGCTGCGGCTGACCGTGCACGCGGCGCACGAGTTCACGCCCGTGTGGTCGCCCGACGGCTCGAAGATCGCCTTCGCGTCCGATCGCTACGGCAACTACGACATCTTCGTGATGCCCTCGGCGGGCGGGACCGCCACCCGGCTGACCTTCCACTCCGCCGACGACTTCCCCACCAGCTTCGCGCCCGACGGCGAAAGCGTGCTCTTCGTCTCCGGCCGGCTCGACGCGCCCGCCATGGTGGGCTACCCGCGCAACAGCGCCCAGCCCGAGCTCTACTCGGTGGCGATCGCGGGCGGCCTGCCGGACCAGGTGCTCACCACCCCGGCGATGTACGCGGTGTGGGACCCGGCCCGGACGCGTCTCGCCTACTCCGACGAGAAGGGCCTCGAGAGCGAGTGGCGCAAGCACGACGACTCGTCCTTCGCCCGCGACGTGTGGCTCTACGACGCAGCCACCGGCCGGCACACCCGCCTCACCGAGCCCGGTGCCGACGACCGGCAGCCGGTGTGGGCACCCGGCGGCGAAGCCCTGTACTACCTGTCCGAACGGGACGGCACCTTCAATGTGTGGCGCCTCGCGCTCGAGGAGGGCGCCGAGCCCGTGCAGCTGACCTCCCACAGCACCCACCCGGTGCGGTTCCTGAGCGTCTCGAACGACGGCGACCTGTGCTACGGCTGGGACGGCGGCGTGTGGGTTCGCCCGGCGGGCGCGACCGACAGCCGGAAGCTCGAGATCGACATCGCCGCCGACAGCCGCCACAACGAGGTCGAGCACGTGGACGTGGCCCGCGAGATCTCGGACTTCGACCTCTCGCCCGACGGCAGGGAGATCGCCTTCGTCGCCCGCGGCGAGGTCTTCGTCACCTCGGCCAAGCACGGCGACACCCGCCGCATCACCTCGACGCCCGAGCAGGAGCGCTCGGTGAGCTTTCACCCCGACGGCCGCAGCCTGGTCTACGCCTCCGAGCGGAACGGCAGCTGGAACATCTACCGCACGGATCTGACCGACGACGACGAGCCGAGCTTTTTCAACGCCACGGCCTTCGAGGAGAAGCCGGTGATGGTCAGCGAGCTCGAGACCTTCCAGCCCCGCTTCTCGCCCGACGGCAAGGAGGTGGCCTACCTGGAGGAGCGCACGGCCCTCAAGGTCCTCAACCTGGCCTCGGGTGAGACCCGGACCATCCTGCCGGGCGACGTCAACTACTCGTACGCGGACGGCGACCAATGGTACGAGTGGTCGCCCGACGGGAAGTGGTTCCTGGTCCAGTTCATGAGCCCGACGCGCTGGTCCTTCGAGGTCGGGCTGGTGCCGTCCGCGGGCGGCGAGCTCGTCAACCTCACCCGCAGCGGCTACGAGGACATGATCCCGCGCTGGGCCTTCGGCGGCGAGGCCGTGTTCTGGCTCACCGACCGCCACGGCGAGCGCCAGCAATCGGGCTGGCCTTCGATGCTCGACGTCTACGGGAGCTTCCTGACCGAGAAGGCGTGGGACCGCTACCGCCTCTCGGAGGCCGAGATGGAGCAGCTGAAGGACAAGGAGAAGGGCGAGAAGAAGGACGGTGACGACGAAGGCACGGACGAGGAAAAGGCCGACACAAAGGACACGAAGCGTGAGATCACGCTCCCCGATCCGGTCACGTTCCAGCTCGACGGCCTGCGCGACCGCACCGTCCGCATGACCCTGCACTCGTCCGATCTCGACGACGCGCGCATCACCCCGGACGGCGAGAAGGTCCTCTACCTCGCGAAGTTCGAGAAGGGCTACGACCTCTGGGTCTACGAGCCGCGCAAGAAGGAGGTCAAGCCGCTCGCCAAGCTCGAGGCCGACAACACCGGCGGCCTGGCCATCGACGCGGAGGGCAAAACGGCCTACGTGCTCGCCGACCGCAAGCTGACCTCGGTCGAGATCGACGGCGGCAAGACCAAGCCCGTGGCCCTCGAGGCGACGATGGAGCTGGACGCCGCGGCCGAGCGGGCCTACCTCTTCGAGCACGCGTGGCGGCAGACCCGCGAGAAGTTCTACGTCGCGGACATGGGCGGGGTCGACTGGGAGATGTACAAGGCCGCCTACGCGCGCTTCCTGCCCTCCATCGACAACAACCCCGACTTCGCCGAGCTGGTGTCCGAGCTGCAGGGCGAGCTCAACGCCTCCCACCTCGGGTGCTACTACCGGCCCCGGGACGACGACGGGGGCGACGACACCGCCTCCCTCGCCTTCTTCGCCGATCCCTCGTGGGAGGGCGCGGGGGTCCGGATCACCGAGATCATCGACGGCGGACCGCTGCAGCAAGCCGACACCACCGTCGCCGCGGGCACCGTCATCGAGGCCATCGACGGCCACCCGATCGCGGCCGGCGAGAACTGGTTCCCCCTCCTCAACCGCAAGGCCGGCGAGCCAGTACGGCTCTCCCTCCTCGATCCCACCGCCGGCAGGCGCTGGCAGGAGACCGTCAAGCCCGTCTCCCGCGGCGCCGAGTCGGAGCTGCTCTACCAGCGCTGGGTGCGGTCGCGGCGCGCCGAGGTGGAGCGCCTGTCGGGCGGCCGGCTCGGCTACGCCCACATCCGCACCATGAGCGACTCGCGCTACCGGGAGATCTTCGAGGACGTCTTCGGCAAGGCGGTGGACAAGGAGGGCATCGTCCTCGACACCCGCTTCAACAACGGCGGCAACCTGGTGGAGGCCCTCACCATC
>DATIVB010000629.1:0-3718 GCA_035466375.1 Chondromyces sp. | reverse complement strand
CTCGATCACGCGGCCGAGCTGGCCGAGCACTTCTCCGCCGAGCTGGTGCTGGTGCACGTCGTCGCCCCGATCCCGGTGGCGATGCCGACCGCGGCGGGACAGATGCCGCTGCGGATGGATGTCTACCGCGACGCCGTGCTCGAGGACGCCCGGAACAAGCTCGAGGAGATCGTCGGCTCGAGAATGCCGGAGAACCTCGATGTCCGGACCGAGATTCCGTGGGGCGCCGCGGCCGAAACCATCGTCGAGCTCGCCGACACCACCGAGTCCGACCTCATCGTGATCTGCACCCGTGGTGCCACCGGGCTTTCGCGTTTCGTCTCCGGCTCGGTGACCGAGAAGGTCGTCCGTTTGTCCAACGTCCCGGTGCTGACGGTCCAGGCCGAGGACGATGATTGAGCGGCTGGGCGAGGTCTTCACGCCGCTGAAGGAGCTCGTCGCCGAGGTGCCGGTGCTGGGCGCCGAGGTCGCGGGCAACGCTCTCTGGTTGTGGCTGCTCGCGTTGGCTGCGGCGGTGCTGGTCTACGGCGCACTGCGGCTCGTCCAGAAACACCTTTTGAAGCGACTCCGAGGACTGAGCGAACGCACCCACACCATCGCAGACGACGTGCTGCTGGAGGTTCTCCGCGCGACCAAGCGGTTCTTCGTGGCCGTGCTGGCGATCCTCCTCGTCAGTCCGCTGCTCGAGCTCACCGGCACGTCCGCCGATATGCGGCGATGGCTGGTGGTGATCGCGCTCACCGTGCAGGTCGGACTCTGGGGACAACGCGCCGTCACGGTCTGGCTCGAAATACAGCGGGAGCGCCTTCTCGAGTCCGACCCCGGGGCCGTCAACACCCTGCAGGGACTGTCGTATCTCTTCCGCCTCGCCCTGTGGGCCGCGGTGGTGCTGCTGATGCTCGACAACCTGGGCTACAACGTCAGCGCCCTGCTGGCCGGCCTGGGCATCGGCGGCATCGCGGTCGCCCTCGCGCTGCAGAACGTGCTCGGCGACCTCTTCGCGTCGCTCTCCATCACCCTCGACAAGCCCTTCGTCACCGGCGATTTCATCATCGTCGGCGACCTGCTCGGCACGGTCTCCCACGTCGGCCTCAAGACGACCCGGGTCACGAGCCTGTCGGGGGAGCAGCTGGTCTTCTCCAACTCCGACCTGCTGGCCTCGAGAATCAGGAACTACAAGCGCATGCAGGAGCGGCGCGTGGTGTTCTCCTTCGGCGTCCTCTACCAGACGGCCGTGCGGGAGCTCGAGGTGATCCCGGCCCTCGTCCGGAGGGCCGTCGACGACACCGAGAACACCCGCTTCGACCGCGCCCACTTCAAGGAGTTCGGCGATTCGGCGTACGTCTTCGAGGTCGTCTACTACGTTCTGCAGCCGGACTACAACCTGTACATGGACTGCCAGCAGCGGATCAATCTCGAGCTGTGTCGCACCTTCGAGGAGCGGGGGATCGAGTTCGCCTACCCGACCCGCACGCTGCACGTCGCAGCCGACACCGGCCCCGCGCTGGTGAGCGTCGCCGGCCAGGAGCTTTCCAAAGGCTGAAGCGGTGCGGGCGGTGCGCTACAATGCGCCTCCCGCCGCGAGGCGGTAGCTCCCTGGAGGGGAATGATGAGCGACGAGAGGCTGCAGAAGATCATCGCCCGGTCGGGCCTGTGTTCGCGCCGGGACGCCGACCGGATGATCGCCGAGGGCCGGGTGACCGTCAACGGGCAGCCCGCCGGGCCCGGCACCAAGGTGGACCCGGCCACCGCCCACATCAAGGTTGACGGCAGGAGCCTGAAGGCGCCGGAGGCACTGCGCTACCTGCTGCTCTACAAGCCGCGCGAGGTGATGACCACCTGCGACGACCCGGAGGAGCGCAAGACGGTGCTCGACATCGTGCGGCCGGTGATCCGCGAGCGGGTCTACCCGGTGGGCCGCCTCGACTACCAGTCCGAGGGGCTGCTGATGCTCACCAACGACGGCGAGCTCGCGGGACGCATCGCCCACCCGCGCCACGGCGTCATCCGCGAGTACCTGGTGAAGATCCGCGGCGACCTCAGCGAAGCGGAGCTCAGAAAGCTCCGGTCGGGCACCTCCATCGACGGCCGCCACGTCAAGCCGCGCCAGGTGCGGCGCGACAGCGTCGCTCGCGGCGGGGCGGCGAGCTGGTGGCGGGTCGAGGTCACCGAGGGGCGGACCCACGAGGTGCGCGAGCTTTTCTTCCGCGCCGGCCACCACGTGCAGCGGCTGCGCCGGACCGCGATCGGTCCGCTGCGCGACGACACTCTGAGACCGGGGGAGTTCCGCACCATCTCCGCGTCCGAGCTCGCGGAGCTCCGCCGCCTGACGAAGGTGACGAGCCCGGAATCGGGCCGCGGTGCCCGTGCAGGGGCCGCGAAGAAGCCGGCCGCGCGACCCACCCGACCATCGAGCCGCACGACGAAGAAGCGGTAAGTCTCTGAAAAACAAACATCTGCAATTCGGCGCAGCCGAATTGCCATGGTAGAATGCGCCGCGGTTCAGGCCAGCTGGAGGATGTGTGGAGAGCAGAGACGACAGCCAACAGCCCCTCGAGCAGTTGATCGCCAATCGCCGTGCCAAGCTGCAGGCGCTGCGCGATCTCGGACAGGAGCCCTACCCGCGCCGCTTCAGGGTCGAGGGATCCGTGAGTGAGCTGCGGGCCCGCTTCGACGACAAGACCGCCGGGGAGCTCGAGGCCGATCCGCCGCAGGTCCGTCTCGCAGGGCGGCTGCGGGCGATACGCGGCCACGGCAAGGTCTCCTTCGCCGACCTCTCCGACGGCGCCGCCCAGATCCAGCTCTACCTGCGCAAGAGCGACCTCGACGCGACCGCGTGGCAGGTCCTCGAGCTGCTCGACCTCGGCGATTTCGTCGGCGTCGAGGGCGCGGTCTTCCGCACCCGCGCCGGCGAGCTCAGCGTGGCGGTGCGCGAGCTGACGGTGCTCGCCAAGTCGCTGCGGCCGCTGCCCGAGAAGTACCACGGTCTGGCGGACCGCGAGTCCCGGGCCCGCCAGCGCTACCTCGACCTGATGTCGAACCCGCAGTCGCGGGAGGTCTTCGAGGTGCGCTCGAAGGTGGTGTCGTCGATCCGCCGCCGTCTCGAGGCCGCGGGTTTCATGGAGGTCGAGACACCGATGATGCAGCCGGTCGCGGGCGGCGCCACGGCGCGGCCCTTCGTTACCCACCACAACACCCTCGACCTCGACCTCTACCTCCGCATCGCACCCGAGCTCTACCTCAAGCGGCTGACCATCGGCGGCTTCGAGAAGGTCTTCGAGCTCAACCGCAATTTCCGCAACGAGGGCATCTCCACCCGCCACAATCCCGAGTTCACGATGCTCGAGTTCTACTGGGCCTATGCCGATTACGAGCTCCTCATGGACTTCACCGAGGAGCTCCTGGCCGGCGTCGTCGAGGAGGTCGTGGGCTCGCTGCAGGTGCAGTGGGGGGAGCACGTCATCGACTTCGGGCGCCCCTGGCGAAGGCTCACGATGCGGGACGCGATCCTCGAGTACTCGGACCTCGGTCCCGAGGACCTCGGCGATCGCTCGCGGATGGAGGCGGCGGCGCGGGCGCTCGAGGTGCAGCGCATCGACGAGCGCTCCGACGGCGGCCTGCTCGCCGAGCTCTTCGAGATGACCGCCGAGCCGCTCCTGATCGATCCGACCTTCATCATGGACTTCCCGCGCGACATCTCGCCCTTCGCCAAGTCGCG
>DATIVB010000628.1:0-3441 GCA_035466375.1 Chondromyces sp. | reverse complement strand
CGCCCGCCGGGCCACGTCCTGGACGTCGCGAGGGTCGAGCTCTCCGCCCATCGCTCGAGCTCCCGCTAGTTACGCTTCCGCGCCAGGAACCCGCCCAGGAACCCCACCGCCAACGCGATCAGCGCCGCAGTCCCCGGGTTCCTGCGAACGTACTCGACGACATCGCTGCGCCGCCTCCCGAGCTCGAGGTCGGCCACGGTCTCCTTAGCCTTGTCGCGCAGTTCGCGCGCCCGGTGGGCGAGCTCCGAGTACTGCTCGGAGGTGGCGTCGTAGAGCGCCTCCGCCTGCTTCCGTGCCTTGGCCGCGAGCTCCGCCATGGACTCCTTGGCCTGATCGAGGTGGTCCTTCGCCTGCTCGAGCAGCTCGTCGGCGCGGTCCGCGAGCTTGCGTTTCACGGACTTCGCTCCGCTGTACGCCTCGTCCATCGAGGAGCGGGCACTGTCCAGCGCACCCTGCGCGGCGTCGAGGGCTTTCTTCACGGCGTCCAGATCTTGGATGGATTCCACGTTGTCGGTCTTCGTCTCGGCCATTTCGGTCTCCCTTCTCTCGTCTCGCAGTCAGTCTCCCCCGCGGGCGGCGGTGCGACCATCGAGGGCGGCCCGGTTTTGCACCTGTCGTGCTCCGGAGGTGGCGGTGGGGTCTGGCCCCACGTAACCGAGGTGCGGGGCCGGCGGCCCCTCAGGTCCACTCGTCCGAGACGCCCCGCATCTTCGAGTCCGGCGCCATCATGTACTTGAGGACCTGCCGGAGGTGCTGCTTTTCCATCTCGATGATCCGCTCCAGCACCTCGCTGTCCCCGAGGACGTCCTTCATGGCGTCGTAGTACACCAGGGTCGACTTCTCCAGATCGTGCGCGAGCTTCAGCGCGTCCTGCCTCTCGGGACCGTCCTCGACCGCAGCCAGGGGGTCGCTGATGCCGTAGAAGACCTCCGTCGTCGACATGCGGCGGAGGTACTCGGAGTCCTCGTCGGAGAGCTCCCCCGTGCCGCTGCGGGAGAGCTCCTTCCGCAGCTCGCGGAGCTGAGCCTCGTGCAGCTTCTCGTCCTCGGCGAGTCGCGCGAAGAGGTCGCGCAGCTCGGAGTCGCCGGCGTGGCGGCGCGCCAGCTTCTGGTACATCTCCTGCCCGATCTGCTCGGTCTCGATGGCGAAGCCCAGCGCCCTCTCGATGGTCAGGTTTTCGATCACGGTTTCCTCCCGAAATTTGATTCTCCAGTCGTCGGGCCGTTCGGACCCCGGGCCGGACCTCACTGCGCCCGCGGTTCGTCGACGTAATCGTCCGGGTCGACGTCACGCTCCTCGGGCAGGGTCTCCCGGAAGCTCTGGATCAGCTGCTGGTGGCGCTCTTCCTGGGACCGCAGCGCCTCGAAGAGGGCCCGCACATCCTCGTCGTCCACCCGGCCGAGCGCTTCGTCGTAGAAGCGGTAGGCCTTCTCCTCCGACTCGAGCGCCACGTCCAGCGCATTGTGCACGGACATGAAAGCCCGCACCTGCTCGTACTCCGGGGCCTCGACCTCGATCACCGGCAGCGGCGGGTCCGCGGAAACCGGCGGGCTCCCGAAACGGGCCTTCCTGACGTCGCGCAGGCGCCCCGCATGGTTGGCCTCGAGGTCCGCCATGCGGCGGAAGAACTCGGCCGCTTCCTCGGTGTGGTGGAGCGTCATCTGGTCGACGAACTCCAGGTAGCGCTGGCGGGCCTCCACCTCCACCTCGATGGCGAGGTCGAGGGTGTCCTCGGGCGACAGGTCCTGAAAGTCGACGTCCTGATGGTGTGCCATATGCGCGTCCTCCTTGTTGCCCCGGAAGGAGCGTCGGGTGATCCCCGCTCGCAGCGGCGCGTCGCGGAGGTCCGGACCGCGGCTCGGCCGCGCGCCCGGCCACCGCAAACCGCGGACCACATCCCGCCGGGACGATCTCAGCCCTCACAGCATCGAGCGCCAGCGCCCGGAGGCGTCATCAGGACGTGCCCCTTTCAATCCTCGGGCGGGCCCCGGCGCTGTCGCTCCGCCTGCAGGCGGAGCACTCGCGCACGAGGAACCCCTGGGACCATTCCCCAGGCCCGGGTCGGTGCTGTCCTGCGACCACGCGGCGCCGCGACCTTCCACACTGCACCCCTGAGTGAAGGGAGAGAGGCCATGGCTGAGATGAGAGCATTCGTGATGGAAGCCATCGACAAGGTCGGTTTCGCCGAGAAGCCGATCCCGGAGCCTGGACCGTACGACGCCGTCGTCAAGACCACCCGCGCGCTGGTCTGCACCTCCGACGTGCACACCGTCGGCGGCGCGATCGGCGAGCGCGAGAACCTGACCCTCGGACACGAGGCGGTGGGCGTGGTGCACGAGCTCGGCGCGGAGGTGGAGGGCTTCGAGAAGGGGGACCGGGTGGCGGTCAACGCCATCACGCCCTGCTACGAGTGCGACAACTGTTTGCGCGGCTTCACCTCGCAGTGCCGGGAGATGCTCGGCGGCTGGAAGTTCGCCAACAGCAAGGACGGGGTGTTCGCGGAGTACTTCCACGTCAACCACGCCGCGACCAACCTGGCGCCGATCCCGGACGACCTCACCGACGAAGTGGCGGTCTACACCTGCGACATGATGTCCACAGGCTTCATGGGTGCCGAGCACGCCGCCATTCCGCTCGGCGGCACGGTGGCCGTCTTCGCGCAGGGACCGGTGGGGCTGATGGCGACGGTGGGCGCGCGGCTCCAGGGGGCCGGGCTGATCATCGCCGTCGAGTCCATGCCCGAGCGCAAGAAGCTCGCCCGCCACTTCGGCGCGGATGTCGTCGTGGACTTCAAGGAGTCCGACCCGGTCGAGGAGATCCTCCGCCTCACCGACGGCGAGGGCGTCGACTCGGCCATCGAGGCGCTCGGGGCCCAGGCCACCTTCGAGGGCTGCATCAAGGCGACGCGGCCCGGCGGCACCATCTCGGTTGTCGGCTACTTCGGCGAGGGCGACTGGGTCAAGATCCCGCGCCTCGAGTGGGGCGTGGGCATGAGCGACAAGACCATCCGTACCGGGCTTTGCCCCGGCGGCAAGGTGCGGATGAAGCGGCTGATGCGGCTGCTGCAGAGCGGCCGGGTCGATCCCACGCCTCTGACGACCCACGAGTTCGACTTCGACGACATGGAGACGGCCTTCCGGATGATGGACACCAAGGAAGACGGTATCCTCAAGCCGCTGATCAGGTTTCCCTCACCGTGACCGGCCCGGCCCGGCGCGGATCCGGTCTCGCCGGAGCCGCGCTGTGCGGCGCCGCGGCACGAAACGGCGGCGCAGGAGGTGTGCTGTGGTGACTCGCAACGAGATCTTCCCGTTTCTGCGGCGGGTGGCGGCGGGGGCGTGCCTCGTGGAGTGGACGGGGTGTGACGTGGTGCTCGGCATTTCACCGCCCGACAAGGCGGGAGGTGGACAGCCCGCACTGCCGGTGGCCGACCTGCGGCTC
>DATIVB010000627.1:0-4624 GCA_035466375.1 Chondromyces sp. | reverse complement strand
GGCAGCGCGCTACTCGGCCGGCGTCGGCTCGATGGCGGCGAAGAGGTCGAAGCCGGGGTCGAACTGGGCCAGGAACTCGAGGCTGAAGAGCCGGTAGGTGACCCAGAACCAGAGCGTCAGCACGGTGCCGACATACGGCAGCGCCACCACGCAGCAGGTCAGCACGCACATCGCGCCGAACAGGAGTCCGAAGCCGATGAAGACCAGCAGCACGACGAGACCGTAGAGGAGAAAGGACAGCGGCTGCGACTTGAACCACGGCAGGAAGTACCGCCACGCCTCGGTGGCCTTGAGCTCGTACTTGTACATGATCGGGATCACGAACGCCTCGAGAAAGAGCGCGATGAACGCGGCCACGATCCCGAAGACCACGAGCACCAGCGCGCCGAGCGCCATCGCGGCGTAGGACAGGCCAGCCAGCGCATCGGAGACCTGCAGGGTCGCGGCAGGGGCGAAGAACAGCAGCAGCAGCGCGAGCACCACCAGACCGCAGGCGACGACGAAGCCGAGCCGCCACAGGAACAGCGAGTTGCCGAGGTCGCGCAGGCGATGCCAGGGCTCGACGATCTGCGCCCGGCCGTGGACCACGTTGTCGAGGAAGATCAGCTTGGCCCGTGAGGAGAGCCACAGGACCGCTACCAGGATCGCCGCCACCGCCATGACGATCAGGAAGAGCACGGGCAGCCACAGCAGGGACTCGCCCATACCGCGCCACGAGTCGGAGTGCGGCAGCGATCGCGAGGCGTTCGAAAAGTCGTTGCGGTCAGCGATCCACTTCCAACCGCCGCCTCCGGCGCCGTCCGCCAACCCCGCCAACCACGCCGCAAAGCCGAGCACGATCCAGGTCGAGAGGTCGAAGGGACGCCAGAGAATGCCTTTCATCCTCTCCCAGGCCCGGGCGAGCGGTTCGAAGTAGGCGATGCGCATCAGTCCTCCCGTCGGCGTCCCACCGATTGTAGCCGGAGCGGCCGTCCGGTGGGCCCGATCTCGTCGTCGGACGCGCCCGCGAGGGCCGCGTCCACCCTGTCAAACGTGATCCGGCCCGATTGGGTTCGCGACCCGGCCACGATCCGACAAGGCCCCCGCAGGCGATGTCTTCGAGGCGGCTTCACACACTCGACCGCGCACCGCTCGCGGCAGCGGACGGTGACAGTGGCAGTCGCAGCGTCAGTGGCAGGCCCAGGAGCGGCAATTTCCGGCCACAGTGCGCGGCGTCATCGCCGGGGGGAACGACCTCCAGCTCGTCCAGACCCACCCACCCGAGGTCGAAACACGAAGACACAAAGGCACCAAGATATTCACGAAGAGAATCCTTGGTGTTTTCCTTGGTGTCTTGGTGCCTTCGTGGTTGCGACGGTTCGCGTTGATGCCTCGAAAGGCGACGGTGTCTGGTGATGGTCGACTCGGCTTGATCATGCCGCGGTCCCGCCGGCTGCTCGCTGCCACGGATGCGGCTCTCTGACACTGAACCTGACACTGAACCTGACACTGAGACTGTCACTGTCGCCTGCCACGGCCACTGCCACTGCATCCGGGCACGGGGCGGGCGTCGGACGTCTCAGGACGGCTCGGAGAGACGGCTTGCGAGGAGCTCGGCGAGGTGGAGGGGGCGTGCCTCGGTGAGATGGGCGATCTGGTGCCTGCAGCTGGTACCGGAGGCGACCAGCGCGGTCCCCGGCGGCAGGCCCTCGATGGCCCGGAGCAGCGGCGCCGCGACCTCGTGCGACAGCTCGCGGTGCTCGCTGAGCATGCCGAACGCGCCCGCCATGCCGCAGCAGCCCGTGTCGAGCCAGCGCGCCGAGGTCCCCGGCAGACGGTGGAGCAGACCCAGCACCCGGCGCGCGTCGGCGAGCGCCTTGGAATGGCAATGGCCGTGAACGGCGACCGCGCCGGCCGGGGCGAAGATCGGCAACGCGTCCGGCTCGCGGTCGAGCACATCGGCGATGAAGTCCTCGAAGAGCACCGCCCGCGCCGCGACGTCGTCGGCGCCTTCGATCCCGAGCTGGGTGTACTCGTCGCGGAACATCGACCAGCACGAGGGCTCGAGGAAGACCACCGGCTCCGTCGAGGCCCGCAGGAGCCCGATGTTGTGGATCGCGGCCCGCCGCACCTGATCCAGCACGCCGCGGCTCGCCGCCGGGCGTCCGCAGCACACCCGGCCCTCGACGAGCGCCACCTCGTAGCCGGCCGCCTCGAGCACCGCCACGGCCGCCTGGCCCACCCCGGGCTCGTGGTAGCGGACCCAGGTGTCGTCCCACAGCAGCACGCGCCCGCGGATTCCGCCGCCGGGGCGCCGCTGCGAAAACCAGCGGTCGAAGCGCTCGCGGGCAAACGCGGGGATGGGCGCCTCGGCGTCGAAGCCCACCATCCGCTGGAGCAGCCGGCGCGCGACGCGGTTGCCGAGGACCGCGTTGGCGAGCCGGGGCATCGCGGTCCCGACCCGGCCGAGCAGATCGGCCGAGGCGATCAGCCGATCCAGCAACGGCACGCCGCGCTCGCGGTGGCGGGCGTTCAGGACCTCGGCCTTGAGCCGCGCCAGGTCGACGTTGGACGGGCACTCGGTGACGCAGGCCTTGCACGAGAGGCAGGTGCCCAGTACCTCCTCGAGCTCGGCGGCCGCGACCGGCGACGCCGCCTCGAAGCGGCCCTCGAGCGCGGCGCGGATGGTGTTCGCGCGGCCCCGCGTCGACAGGGCCTCGTCGCCGGTGACCATGAAGGTCGGGCACATGGTCGGCGCTTCCTTCAGGCAGCCGCCGCAGCCGTTGCACTGCTCGAGGTTGGCGACGAATCCGTCGTCGCGACCCACCCAGGTGAAGGCCTGCGCGAAGGGCAGCGCGAGCTCCGAGCCCGGACCGAGCCGGAGGTCGCGCTCGATCGCGTAGCGGCCGTCGTCCACCACCTTGCCCGGGTTCATCACGCCCCCGGGGTCGAACAGCGCCTTGAGGCGGCGGCTCGCCGCCGTCAACTCGGGGCCGATGTGCGCTTCGAGGTAGGAGCTGCGCGCCATCCCGACCCCGTGCTCGGCGGTGAGCGAGCCCCCGAATCGGCGGCACAGGTCCGACACCTGATCGGCCACCGCACGCAGCGTGGCGACGTCGTCCTCGCGGTGGAGGTCGAGGACCGGCCGCACGTGCAGCTCGCCCGACGCCGCGTGGCCGTAGAACGAGGCCTCGAGGCCGAGCGGATCGAGGATCTCGTGCAGGCCGGCGACGTACTCGGGCAGCCGCTCGGGGCGCACGCACACGTCCTCGATCCCCGCCACCGGCTTCGCCGCGCCCTTGCGGCTCGTCAGAAGCGAGAGCCCGGCCTTGCGGAGGTTCCAGACCAGCTCGGTCTCCCGTGGGCCGTCGCACCTCAGCGACCGCAGGCCGATGCCCCGGCTCAGCAGCTCCTCGAGGCGGCTACCGTCGTCGTCGAAGAACTCCACCAGGAGGATCGCCCCGCACGGTTCGTCGTCGAGGCGCAGAAAATCCCGCGCCGCCCGGAAGGCGCGCTGGCCCCTGGTCTGGTCGAAGGCCGCGTCGTCGAGGTGCTCGATGGCGGCCGGCTCGAGGTCCAGCATCTCCACCGTCGCCTGCAGCGCCTCCACCACCGAGGCGAAGAAGAGCACGCCGAGGGTCCGCCGCTGCGGCTTCGGCACCACCTTGAGGACCGCCGACGTGACCGCGGCCAGCGTGCCCTCGCTGCCCGCCACCAGCTGCACGAGATCGCCCGGCGAGCGCAGGGCGCGGTCGAAGCCGTAGCCCGGGCCGCGCTTGACGAGGCCGGTCGGCATGCGCTCGGCGATCCGGTCCGCGTGCTCGGCGAGCAGGCGGTCGGCGGCCTCGCCGATCTCCGGCAGGCCGTCGCGGCCCGCGCCAACCACCGCCACCGTGCCGTCGGCCAGCACCACCTCGAGCGCCACGAGGTGGTCGGCGGTGGTGCCGTAGACCGGCGCGTGGGCGCCCGAGGAGTTGTTGGCGATCATGCCGCCGAGGGTGGCGCGCGAGGAGGTCGCCACGTCGGGGCCGAACCAGAGCCCGTGCGGCTCGAGCTGCGCGTTCAGCCGATCGAGCACCACGCCGGCGCCGACCCGGACCGTCCCGAGCTCGAGGTCGAGACCGCCGACGCCCCGGTTGTGGCGCGCGAGGTCGACCACCAGCCCGGCGCCGAGGGCGCCGCCGGCGAGCCCGGTGCCGGCGCCGCGGGGGATGATCTCGAGGCCGCAGTCGGCGGCCGACCGCAGCACCGCCGCCGCCTCCGCGGCCGAGCGCGGGAAGGCCACCGCCGCCGGCTCGACGCGGTAGATCGAGGCGTCGACCGCGTACAGGCAGCGGGTCAAACGGTCGCTGCGCACCTCGCAACCGGAGGCTGCGAGGGCGGTTCGTTGGGCGGCGGTCAGCTCGGCCATGCAGGCATTCTACAGCCGGACGGAGGTCCCCGCCCGCCGCCTCACGGAACGGCCGCGCTGGAGGTGGTCGGCAGCACGCCGACGATCACCCGCGAGGCGTGCTCGGGCCCGCGGTGGACGCGGTGGGTGGCGGCGACGAAGTCCTCTTCGCGGGCCTCGAAGATGTTGTCGACCCAGCTCTGCGGATTGCGGTCGAAGAACGGAAACAAGCTCGACTGGACGTGGATGGCGATG
>DATIVB010000626.1:0-12928 GCA_035466375.1 Chondromyces sp. | reverse complement strand
CGGCCTGCCGCTCGGCGGATCGGGGACGACGAACCTGATCCGGGTGCTGGAGTTGGAGTAGAGGCGGAACTTCGGATTTCGGATTTCGGATCTCGGATTTCGGATTTCGGATCTCGGATTTCGGATTTCCGCCCACCCACCCGAGGTTGAACCACCAAGACACCAAGGCTCCAAGAGGTTCACGAAGAAGACCCTTGGTTTTTTCCTTGGTGTCTTGGTGCCTTTGTGGTTGCGACGGTTCGCGCTGACGCCTCGCAAAGCGTCAGTGTCTGGTCATCGGTCGACTCGGTTTGGCCATGCCGCGGTCGCGCCGTCTGCTCGCTGCCCCGTTCGTTGCCGCGGTAGCCACCGCGGACGCGGTCCTCTGATACTGAACCTGGCACTGAAACTGCCACTGAGACGGTCACTGTCACCTGCCACTGTTACTGTGGCTGAATCCGGGCACGGGCAGTATCCGATGCCTCCATGCCATTTGATCTTGGATGAGCCGAAGGTTACACGTTCCCGACCACCCTCCCGAAAACCGGGGGGCTGGCTGAACGTTCGAACGTTCAACGTTCCAACGTTCGAACGATGACCCGCAACCGCCGACGTACATTCTCAGGAACGGCGTCGTCGTCGAACGCGGCCAGCAGATCCGCTTCGGTGTCGACGTCGGCGAGGGTCTCGAGCTCCGACCACTCCACGCCGAGCGCCTCGAGGCGCCGCCTGGTCGCGGCGAGGGTCGTCGCCGCCGACCACGGGATCTCCGCGAACAGATCGACGCCCGGCACCCGCTGCGCGACCATCCAGTACCCGCCGTCCGCCGACGGACCGAGCACCACCGGCGCCTCGGCGAGCCGTTCCGCCGCAGTCGTCACGTGCTGCGGCCGCAGCCCAGGGCAGTCGCTGCCCACGAGCACCACCCGCTCCGCGCCGCCGCCGAAGTGGACGGTAAAGGCCGCCCCCATCCGGGACCCGAGATCCGCGCCCGACTGCAGCTCCCATCCCACCTTCAGGCTCCGCGCCCATGCGGCCGAGGGCGCCTCGGCCAGCGACAGCACCGTCTCGAAGCCGGCTGCACGGGCCGCCTGCAGCGCGGCGTCGAGCAACACCGCGTAGACCGCCGCTGCCCGATCGCCGCCGATCGTGGCCGCGAGGCGGCTCTTGACCCGCCCCGGCAGCGGCTCGCGCCCGAAGACCACGACGCGGGTCGTCACCGGGCCTTTCCGTACCAGCGGGCGAGGCGCTGCGGCGGGACACCGAGCCGGAACAGGGTCGGGAAGCTCAGGGTCATCAGCCGCGCCCGCAGCGGCGCGCGCTCGAACCGCCGGGCGGTGGTTCGCATCGCGAGCGGCAGGCGCCGAGTGCGCCCGTGCCGCCGGCAGGAACGGGCGAAGCTCAGGTCCTCCATGAGCGGGATCGGCGGAAAGCCGCCGACCGCGTCGAAGATCTCGCGGCGGACGCCGAAGCCCTGGTCGCCGTAGGGCAGCAACGGCAGCATGGAGCGCAGGTCGAGGGCGCGCAGCCACAGCCGGGCAACGCGCGACGACGAGCCCCCGGGCCCTGCCGGCACGGTGTGCAGGCGGAAGCACGCGAGGGCGGTCGAAGGATCGTCGAGCGCCCGATCGAGCGCGGCGCGCCAGCCCGCCGGCAGCCGGCAGTCGGCGTGCACGAAGAGCAGCCGCGGCGCGCTCCCGGCGGCGGCGCCGCGGTTGAGCTGCGGCCCCCGGCCCTGCGTCCCGCGCACCACTGTTGCGCCCGCTCGCGCCGCGATCTCGCAGGTCGCGTCACGGCTGCCGCCGTCCGACACGACGATTTCGAGCCCTGAACTCTCCCCCACCGCTTCCAGGCACGAGCCGATCGTGCGCTCCTCGTCCAGGGTCGGGATGACAACCGTCAGCTTCGGCATCGCGCGGGTAGTTTATGATGCCCGACCATGGAGCGCATCGCGACCGTCGGCGAGATCCCGCCCGAGGGCCTCCGATTCACCTACCGGGACGGCCCCTTCGAGGAGGAGGGCCTGCTGTTGCGGAGCGCCGACGGCGGCGTGCGAGCCTACAAGAACGAGTGCCGGCACCTGCCGATGCGCCTCGACGAGCGAGAGCCGCGCGAGCTCTGGGACGCCGAACGCCGTTTCATCGTCTGCAGCTCCCACGGTGCGCGCTACCGGCCGGAGGACGGGCTCTGCGTCAGCGGGCCCTGCGAGGGCTCGCACCTGAGAACGGTGCCGATGGTGGTACGCGACGGCGTGGTCTACCTCGACACCTCGAAGCTCGGCGGTTTCTTTCGGGTCTGAGTGCGCGCTACATCGAGCGCACGAACTCGTCGATCTTCTCGAAGGCCTCGCCGATCGAGCGCACGCTCCACAGCAGCGGCTGGTAGGTGGTGATCGGATAGGCGGTGTCCTTGGCCTGCCAGGGATCGAAGGGCCGGATCTCCACCGCCCCCGACAGCGCGTGCTCGAGCTCGCCGAAGCTCGAGAGCAATCCGGCGCCGTAGGCGCGCAGCTCGCCGTCCTGCCAGAGCACCCCGTACTCGATGGTGAACCAGTACAGAGTCGCGAGCTGCTCGACCTGCTCGTCGTTCGCCTTCAGGGAGCCCTCGCCGATCTTCTGGGAGAGGTCCGAGAACTCCTGGATCGCGAGCATCGGCGCGTGGCCCATGAGCTCGTGAACGATGTCGGGCTCCGGGGTGTACAGGGGCTGTGAGTGGTGCCGGATGTACTGGGTGGCGCAGAAGACCCGCCGCGACAGAGCCCCGAGGAACTCGCGCGCCGTGACCAGGCCGGCAACAGGCTGCAGCGAGAAGCCTGTGCGCTCGGTGAGGAAGGCGCTGACGTCTGCGAGCTGAGGGACCTCGTCCTCGCGGTAGCCGATATCGCCCGTCACCGCCAGGAACTCGCGGCAGGCATGACTCGGGTAGAGGCCGGTGAGCTTGTTGTAAGCCGTTGCCCAGGTCTCGCGCTCGGTATCCGTGTACTCGACGCGCCGCGGCGGCAGGCCTGCGCCCAGCGGCGGCGCCAGCCGGGCGATCTCGTCCCGGCGTCGCCGGTACTCGGGGTCCTTGAACCCCGGGTGATCCGAGTCCAGCTCGACGATGTGTCCGCTCATATGCCTCCCACCGCGCAATGCGTGCCCGCAACTATGCCACGGTCCGAAAACCCACCGCAAGCCCGGCTGCAGCATCAGTTCGTGCCGCTTCGCCGATTCTTCGTTAATGTAAACCGCGGAGGACCGTCTCATGGTTGACGAGGAACACGAGGAGGCCCGAGTGGAAGCAGCTCTCGCCAACCCGGACACCGAGCGCGGCCCGTGGCTGGAGTCGATGTACCGCGAGCACGCCGCGACCGTGCTGCAGGCGGCCTTCCGGGTGACCGGGAGCGCCGCCGACGCCGAGGACGTCCTGCAGACCGTCTTCACGCGCCTCGCCGGCCGTGCCGAGCGGCCCGCCTTCACCACCGGCTCCGCGGCCTACCTGCGCCGGGCAGCCACCAACGCCGCCCTCGACATCGTCCAGTCCAGGTACGCCCGGTACGGCGTCTCGTTCGAGGTCGCGGGGCAGGACAGCCACCGCGACCCGGCCCCGGAGCCCGATCGGAGGCGCCACGGCCGAGAGATCGAGGAGAACCTGCGGCGGGCCCTGGCCACCCTCAGCCGCCGCAGCGCCGAGATCTTCGTTCTGCGGTACTTCGAAGGGCTCGACAACACCGAGATCGCGGACCAGCTCGGCACCTCGACCGGCACCGTCGCCGTCACCCTGCACCGCGCGAGGGCGCGGCTCAGAGAGTCCATGGAACCCTTGATGGGAGAACTGCAATGAGCGACCGCACCCACGACACCGACGAGCTCATCGACCGCGCGGCTTCCGAAATCAGGAGCTCGCAGCTCGACACCGAGACCGAGCGCCGCATCACCGACCGGGTGTGGCAGAAGATCGCCGCCGGGGGGGCACACGCGCCGCTGCGCGACTGCTCCGATTTCCAGCGCGAGATCCCTGCCTACCTCGCCGGCGCGTTGCCGGAGGGTCGCGCGCTGCTGGTGGACGACCACACCAGGCACTGCGTGCCCTGTCGGCGGGTCCTCATGCAGCAGCGCGGCGAGCTCGCCCCCGCGGCGGCGCGCCCACAGGCGCCGTCCGCCGCACGCCGCGTCCTGCTCCGCGTCGCGGCCGCCGTGCTGGCGGTGGCTGCCGGCGCCGCCGGGCTCCACGTCGCCGGGAACATCACCGCCGACCGCAGCCTGCGCGCCACCGTCGCGACCGTCGACGGCTCACTGCGGCTGGTGGGCGACGATCTCGCCGCCCTCGAGGTCGGCCGCGAGCTGCGCACCCACCAGGTGCTGCGCACCGACCGCGACTCGGGGGCCTTCATCCGCCTCGGCGACGGTTCGCTGGTGGAGATGAACGAGCGCACCGAGATCGAGCTGCGCGCCTCGCGCCGCGGCACCACCATCGAGCTTGCGCGCGGCGACATCATCGTCCACGCGGCCGAGCAGCACGACGGCCGACTGTACGTCGCCACCGCCGACTGCCTGGTGGCGGTCAAGGGCACCATCTTCACGGTCAATCACGGCCTCAAGGGCTCCCGGGTCTCGGTGCTCGAGGGCGAGGTCGAGGTGCGCGACGGCTCGGCAAGGGCGTCCCTCCGTCCCGGCGACCAGCTCACCACCAGCGACCGCTTGCACCCGGTCCCCCTCGAGGAGGAATTCGCCTGGAGCCGAGACGCCGCCACGCACCGCGAGCTGCTGCGCGAGCTGGAGGGCCTGCGGAAGGCCGTCGCCGAGGCCATCGACAGCGCGCCCCCGCGCACCTCCACCCGCCTCCTCGACCTCATGCCGGCCGACACTCTGGTCTACGCCGCCATGCCCAACATCACCGACGGCCTCGCCGAGGCGCGCGCCGCCTTCCAGGACCGGCTGCTCCAGAGCCCGGTCCTCGCTCAGTGGTGGCAGGAACGGGTGACCGACACCGGTGTCGAGACCGAGATCAACGACCTCCTCGACCGCCTGCAGCCGCTGGGCGACGCCCTCGGCGCCGAAGCGGCGCTGGCCGTGCCGGCCGCCGTGCTGCACGGCAGAGGCACACCGCTGTTCCTCGCCGAGCTGATCGACCCCGCCTCCTTCCGCGCCGAGATCGCAGCGATGATCGAGGCTGCCGAGGGGAGCGCCCCCGACCTGTTGCTGGTCGACGACCCGGCAACCGCCGTCGCCGGCGACGCAGAGCTCGTGCTGTGGGTGGCGGACGACCTCGTCGCCGCCGCCGCCGACCTCGAGGCCCTGCGGGCCCTCGCCGTGCGGCTCGCGGACCCCGCCACGCGGGATTTCACCGGCAGCCGCCTCCACGGCAGGCTGGCCGAGGCCTATGCCGGCGGCGTGTCGTGGTTGATGGGCGTCGACCTCGCCGGCGTCTTCGCCGAGGCCGCGACCGACATGCCGGCGGAGGGCTCGGACGTGATGGCGCGGCTCGGCTTCGCCGACGCGGAGACCCTGATCGTCGAGCGCCACCGCGACGGCGACTGGTACGCCACCGACGCCGAGCTGCTGTTCTCCGTGCCGCGCCGCGGCATCGCCGCGTGGCTCGCGGACCCCGCCCCCATGGGCAGCCTCGAGTTCGTCTCCCCGCAGGCCTATCTGGCGGCCTCGGCCGTCACCCGCGACGCCGCCGACATGTTCGACGAGCTGCTCGGCCTGGTGGCTGCGGAGGACGACACGGCGCTGGCCGAGCTGCAGGGCTTCGAGGACCGCATCGGCATCGACCTCCGCAACGACCTGGCCGCCACCTTCGGCGGCGAGGCCACCTTCGCCCTCGACGGCCCGATGCTGCCGGTGCCCTCCTGGAAGCTGATCGTGGAGGTCTACGACCCCGCGACCCTGCTCCACACCCTGGATCGCGCGGTGGCCCAGCTCAACTCGGAGCTCGCCGACCAGGGCGAGCCGACGCTGGTCTTCGAGACCGAGGACTCAGGCGGCAGGACCTACGCGACCATGCGTCGCGGCGGCCTCGCCGGACGGGTCGTGCTCACCTTCGTCGAGGGCTACCTTGTGGCCGGCCCGAGCCGGGCGGTGGTCGACCAGGCCATCGCACAGCGAGCCTCGGGCGTCACCCTCGCGGGTTCCGGCAGCTTCCGCTCCATGCTGCCCGACAACGGCTCCAGCGACTGCTCCGCCCTCGTCTGGCGCGACCTCGATGCGCTGGTGGACGCGGTGCCGGCCGAGCTCCTGCAGGAGATGGAGCTGGCCGGCGCGGTGGGAGACGGGCTCAGCACCGGGCTGGTGTGCGTCCTGGCCGGTCCCGACCGGATCACGGCGAGCGCCACCGGCGGCAACCTGCTGGGCCTGGGCTCGGTGCTCGGCCTGCACGGCGCCGGCCAGGCCGCGGCGGCGGGCGACGGCCCCGGGATCGAGAAAATCGAAGCGGTCCGCCCCGACAAGGCTGTATCATCCCGGGGATGAGCGAGCCCGGCGCCACCGCGCCGGCCGCCATCGAGCTCGACGGCCTCTCCGTCGAGCTCGGCGGGCGGCCGATCCTCAAGGACCTGACGGCGTCCCTGTCGGGCCGCGCCATCGGCCTGCTCGGCCCCAACGGCGCCGGCAAGACGACGCTCCTGCGCACCCTGCTCGGATTCTTCCGCCCCAGCGCAGGCGCCGCGCGCGTGCTCGGCCTGTCGCTGGCCGACGACGCCAAGGCGTTGCGGGCTCAGGTCGGCTACATGCCCGAGAACGACGCCTTCGTCGCCGGCATGACCGCGGTCCACTTCGTGCGGCTGATGGCCGAGCTCAGCGGCCTGCCCGCCGAGCCGGCCCTGGAACGGGCGCACGAGGCACTTTTCTACGTCGGCCTCGGCGAGGCCCGCTACCGCAAGGTCGGGACCTTCTCCACCGGCATGAAGCAGATGGTCAAGCTCGCCCAGGCCATCGTCCACGGGCCGCAGCTCCTGATGCTCGACGAGCCCACCAACGGCCTCGACCCGCCGGCACGCAAGCGCATGCTCGACCTGGTGCACGACATCCGCGACCGCGGCGAGACCCACATCCTGCTCTCGTCGCACCTCCTGCGCGACGTGGAGACGGTGTGCGACGAGGTGCTGATCCTCCGGGACGGCGCCATCGCCGCGAGCTGCAACCTGGAGGCCGAGCGGCGCGCCAACCGCTCCTTCGTCGAGGTCGAGCTGCAGACGCCCGAGCCGGCCTTCGCCGAGGCCGCGGCCGGGCTCGGCTGCGAGCTCGCGGTGGCCGACGACACCGCGCTCAAGCTGGTGCTGCCGGGAGGGCGCGGCGTGCGCGACCTGTACGAGATCGCCGAGCGCCTCGGGGTCGGCATCCGCCGCCTGCACCTCAAGCAGGACTCGCTGCAGGACATCTTCCTGCGCGCCATGGAGGGCCGCCGTGGCGGTGTATGAGCGCGTCTGGCGCCGCTTTCAGGGCGAACTGACGCCGCTTCGGAGGCGCTGGCTGGTGGTGACGAAGTACGCCATCGCCGACGCCTTCGCTTCGCGGTTGTTCACGGCCTTCTACGCCGCCTGCTTCCTGCCCTCGCTGATAGGGCTCTTCTTCATCTACCTCAGCCACAACGTCTCGCTGCTGCAGCAGCTCGGCATGCCGTCCGACCTCATGGAGGTCCTCACCTCCCGCTTCTTCATGATGCTCTTCTCCTGGCAGGCCATCCCCGCCTTCCTCGTGGCGCTGATCGTCGCCCCGAGCCTGGTGGCGGCCGACCTCGCCAACGGCGCCCTGCCGCTGTACCTCGGCCGGCCCATCGACCGCCGCGACTACGTGCTCGGCAAGGCGGCGGTGCTGGCAATCCTGCTGTCGCCCATGACCTGGGTGATGGGAGCCCTCATCTTCGGCCTCCAGGCCTACCTGGAGGGCGGGTCGTGGTGGCTCGCCAACTGGCGCATCGCCCTCGCCTACCTGGTGGGCCACGCAACCTGGATCGTCGTCGTCTCCATGCTGAGCCTGGCGATCTCGGCCTGGGTGCGCTTCAAACCCGCCGCGCGCGGCGCCCTGTTCGCGATCATCTTCATCCTCGCCGGCTTCGCGACCGCGGTCAACGGCGTCGCCGACACCTCGGTCGGCGACCTCGTCCACCTGGTGCGGGCCGTCAACAGCGTGGTGATGTCGCTGTTCGGTGCTCCGACCCCGAGCAAGCTGCCCGTGTTCTGGAACTGGATGACGCTGGCGGCGACCACCGCGCTCAGTATCTGGCTGCTGGACCGCAAGCTGCGGGCGCACGAGGTGGTGCGATGAGCTCCGACCGCATCGTGCTGCGCGAGGTCTCGAAGTTCTACGGCGAGGTCCTCGGCGTGAACCGCGTCAACCTCGAGGTGCCGCCGGGCCTGACCGGCCTGGTCGGGCCGAACGGATCCGGGAAGAGCACGCTGATGCACCTCATGACCGGCCTCCTGCGCCCGAGCCGAGGCTCGATCTCGGTCCTCGGCGTGCCGCCCCACCGGTCCGAGGAGCTGTTCCGGCTGGTGGGCTACTGCACCCAGTACGACAGCTTCCCCGCCGGCGCCACCGGGCTCGGCTTCCTGCGCCACGCCCTCGCCCTGCAAGGTTTTGACCGCGGCGAGCGCGAGGCGCGGGCCTGGCAGGCGCTGGAGCGCGTCGGCCTGTCAGAGGCCGCGAACCGGCGCATCGCCGGCTACTCCAAGGGCATGCGGCAGCGCATCAAGCTCGCCCACGCGTGCTGCCACGACCCGCAGGTCCTGGTCCTCGACGAGCCCCTCAACGGGCTCGACCCCATGGGCCGCGCCGACATGATCGACCTCTTCACCGGCTTTGCCCGCGAGGGCCGGCACGTCATCGTCTCGAGCCACATCCTGCACGAAGTGGACCTCATCTCGGACGGCGTGATCATGATCCACGGGGGGGCCGTGGTGGCCGAGGGCGAGATCCGCGCCGTGCGGGGCGAGATCACATCCCACCCCATCCAGGTCCTGATCAAAGCCGACCGGCCACACCTGGTGGCCTCCCGGCTCTTCGAGCTCGAGCACGTGGTGGAGGCGCGGATCCTGGCCGACGGCGGCCTGCTGGTGCGGACCCGAGATGCGGGCGACTTCTTCACCGAGCTCAACCGGATCGTGCTCGCCACCGGCGTCGAGGTGGAGACCGTGACGCCCGCCGACGAGAGCGTGCACGCGGTCTACGACTACCTGATCGGCGAAAATCGGGCAGGAGGCGGATCGTGAGCAATGGCCGCGCTGAAGGCGCCCGCCTCCGCCGCATCCAGGTGCGCGCCCTCGCCGCGGCCGAGGTCCGCCACAGCCTCCTCAGCACCCGCGCGCTGGCGGTCGTCCTCCTCATCGCCATGCCGCTCGCCCTGATGGCCCTGCGCGCCATCTTCATGCCCGACTCCCTGCGAGCCTCACCAACCCGAGCCACGAGCGAGTTCGCGGAGGTCTTCCACTTCTTCCTCCTGCGCTTCATCGTCTTCTTCGCCAACGCGCTGATCTTCGTGCGCCTGTTCCGCGGCGAGATCCTCGAGCAGTCACTGCACCACACGCTGCTGGCGCCCATGCGCCGCGACGTGCTGGTGGCGGGGAAGTTCCTGGGCGGGCTCGCGACCGCCCTCCTGGTGCTCCTCCCCACCACGGTCCTGACCTTCCTCCTCGTGTACCTCCCCCACGGCCGCGCCGGACGCGCCATCATGCTCTCGGGCGCGGGGCTCGCGGACCTCGCGGGTTACCTGCTGATCGTCGCCCTGGCCTGCCTCGCCTACGGCTCGCTCTTCCTCCTCGCCGGGCTCTACTTCAAAAACCCCATGGTCCCGGCCGTGCTGTTCCTCGGCTGGGAGATGCTGACGCCCTTCCTGCCACCCCTCCTCAAGTCCCTGAGCTTCGTCCACTACCTGGCGTCCTTCGCACCGGTGCCGGTGACCGTCCGCGCCTTCACCCTACTCGCACAGCCTGTGGCATGGCCCCTCGCCCTCGTCGCCCTGGTCGCCGCTTCGGCCCTGCTGGTCTTCCTCGCCACCCGCGTCGCCCGCCGCCTCGAGATCAGCTACGCCGCCGACTGACGTCGCGATCGTTTGAACGTTTGAACGTTGAACGTTTGAACGTTGAGACGCTTCATCGTTGCGCTCCTCCGAAATAGCATGAGATCGATGGCTGGACGATCGAACTCTCAGGTGCAGTGACAGCGGCAGATGACCGTGACAGAGGCTGTGGCAGTGACAGCCTCAGTGACAGTTTCAGAGGGCCGCGTCCGCGACAGCGACCGTGGCAGCGAGCCGGGGGCGCGACCGCGGCATGGCCAAGCCGTGTCGCCCATAGCCAGATACCGTCGCCTTTCGAGACGTCAGCGCGAACCGTCGCAACCACGAAGGCACCAAGACACCAAGAAAACCACCAAGGATTCTCTTCGTGAACCTCTTGGTGACTTGGTGTCTTGGTGGTTTGGCCGTGGGCGGGCGGAAATCCGAAATCCGAAATCCAAAATCCGAAATGGACGGGCGGGCGGCATTCCTAATTCCTAATTCCTAATTCTGAATTCGAGCCGTGGCCATCCCATATTTCCCGGATGAGCCTAACGTTCCAACGGATGCGATGTCCCGAACCCGAGAAACACCGGCTCGGGCTGGAGGGCGACGCCGAAACGCCGCTGCACGCCGTCGCGGATCTCGCGCGCCAGCGCCAGGAGCTCGGCCGCGGTGCCGCCGCCGTGGTGCACCAGGGCCAGCGCGTGTTTCGTGGAGATGCCGACCGGGCCGCGGCGCAGGCCCCTGGCAAAGCCCGCGCGCTCGATCAGCCAGCCCGCCGGGAGCTTGAAGAGCCCGCCGCCGGCGGGGTGCGCGGGCACGCGTTCGACCGCACCCAGAACGCCCGCCCCGTGCGCCCGGAGCTCGAGCTCGGCCAGCGCCTCCGCATCGACCACCGGGTTGACGAAGAACGAACCGGCGCTGCGCCGGTTGGGGTCGTCGGGGTCCAGCACCATCGACTTCGCGCGCCGCAGGGCCAGCACGGCCTCCCGCACCTCGGCCAGCGGCGGCGCCGCTGCACCCGCCTCGAGCGCCCGCCGGAGCTCGTCGTACACCACCGTCGGCGTCCCTTCGGGAGCGAGGCGGTAGCTCACCGCCAAAACCAGGAAGCGGCCCGGGCGCTCGCGGAAGCAGGAGGTCCGGTAGCCGAAGCCGCAGGCCTCCGCCGGCAGGGTCCGCTCCTCGAGGCTTTCGAGGTCGAGCACGCGCACGCCCTCGATCACCGACGCCACCTCCTGCCCGTAGGCGCCGACGTTCTGGATCGGGGTCGCCCCCACCGCGCCGGGAATGCCGGCCAGGCACTCGATCCCGGCGAGGTCCTCGCTCACGGTGAGAGCGACGAGCTCGTCCCAGGGTTCGCCGGCCGCCGCGGTCACGAGGACGCCGCGATCCTGTCGATGCACCTCGACGCCGCGGCCTGCGGTCCGCAGCACCAGTCCGTCGAAGCCGCGGTCCGCGACCACGACGTTGCTGCCGCCGCCGAGCACCGCCAGCTCGAGACCCTCGTCGCGTGCCCACCGCACGGCCTCGCGAGCGCCATCGGCGGTTTCGATCTCCACCAGGTGGCGGGCCGCGCCCCCGAGCTCGAGGGTGGTCATCGGTGCCAGCTGCACCTCCGAAAGCACCCCGGACAGGGGCGGGTCGGCGGACGATCGGGTGTTCCGAACCATCGCGGTCAGTGTGCCCGAGCGCCCGAAGATTGCCAATACGGATCGCGTCCGGCGGTCCGATGCTGGCGGCGGTTCGGATTCTCGCTTTCGATCATCTATAATGAGATGTGGGCGGAAGATCGTCATGACAAAACAGATCCTGCTCACCCGGGTGGACGATGCGACCTACGCACGCGCTGCCGAAGTTCTCAGCCGGGCCGACGCCGAGCTGGAGCTTGCCCCGTGGGACGACAACACCCTCGACCTCGTGCAGAGCACGCGCTTCGACGTCATCATCATCGGCTTCCCGGGGCCGATCACGCCCCTGCGAAGGTTCGTGGAGTGTGTCCGAGCGCCCGGATCGGCGTCCCGGAAGAGCGGCGTGATCCTGCTCGCCGACCCGCAGCACGTCGAGGCCGCGCAGGCCTTCGTCGGCGTCGGCATCAACCGTGCGATCGCCGACGACAACACCGATGAGCTCCTCGCCGCCAGTATCACCGAGCTCGCTGAGGTGGCGCCGCGGCTTGCCCTCAGGGCGCCTACCCGCGTCGTGCTCCACCTCGACGCGCGCCCGTTACGCACCTTCTGCCAGACCGAGAACCTGTCGGAGTCGGGCATGCTGCTGCGGGGCTTCGGCCATTACCCGCCCGGCACCTCGATCGAGTTCGAGATCAACATCCCCGGCCAAAGCGACCCCATTCGCGGCTCCGCGACCATCACCCGCACCACCAACGTCACCCTCGAGCGGCTCGAGGGGGTCGGCGCGCGTTTCGAAAGCTTCGTCGGCCAGGACCGCGGCCGGCTCACCGAGTACCTCACCCAGCACCTGCACTGAATCGTTGCACGTTACAACGTTGGAACGTTTGAACGTTCCACCCCTCCTCGCGCACCAGGCATTTCGGATTTCGGATTTCGGATTTCGGATTTTCCGCCCACCCACGGGCGAACCACGAAGACACCAAGGCACCAAGTTGTTCACGAAGGGGATTCTTGGCGTCTTTTCTTGGCGCCTTGGTGCCTTTGTGGTGGCGACGGTTCGCGCAGACGGTCTCGAGTGGCGACGGAATCTGTTGATTGGTTGTGCTGAAAGTTCCGCCCCTCAGGCCCCGTGGGGGCGGGCGGGCGGAACGTTTCGACGTTCGAACGTGCAAACGTTCTAACGGCTTGCCAGGCGCATCCTCTCCAGCTCGTCGACGAGGGTGATGTCGGCGCGGATGCCGTTGACCCGGTTGATCTGGACAATGGTCGTCGGCGAGGTGAAGTTGACCTCGGTGAGGTGCTCGCCGATGAAGTCGAGCCCCAGCAGGTGCAGGCCCAGCGGG
>DATIVB010000625.1:0-6402 GCA_035466375.1 Chondromyces sp. | reverse complement strand
GACCGATTCCGACGGCTCGACCGCCAGGGTGTAGTAGTTGAACTTCGGCGCCGACGCGCAGGCCGCCGCGGCCAACGCGACGCCCACGCACCATCGCGCAGCATGCATCATCGCTCTCCGTTCTGCCGCCCCTGCGGCCGCACGCCGCGGATCAGGGCGTCGGGTTGGTCGGCCAGGGTCGAGGACAGCTGTCTCAGGTTCTCGGTCGTGACGCGCAGGTTCTCGACGATCTCCGCCAGGGCGGGGCGCTCCTCTTCGATCAGGTCGCTGGCGTTGGCGCCGAACTCGGACAGCGGCGTGAGGGCGGCGCTCAGGGAATTTGCCACCTCCTCGAGCCGCCGGCTGGTCTCCTCGCTGACGCGCTGCAGATTGGCGAGGGTCGCGGCCAGCGGCGCGCGGTTCTCGCTGACGACCGCGGCGAGCAGGGTGGTCAGCTCGGTCGCCGAGGCTTCGAGCTCGGCCATCCGCCGTACCACCTCGCGGATCTCGACCCGGTTCTCGCCGATCAACGCGCTCAGGTCGCGCGCAGCAACAGCGCTCTGTTCGAGAGTCATTCGAAGGGTGGACAGGACTTCCGCGATGTCGACGACCTCGCTCGCCTCCGCGCCGTCCTCGAACTCCGACGGCGTTGTTCCAACCAGCATGATGACGCTGTCGAGGAGGGTCTCGAGCCGCGTCGTGACGCCGTTCAGGTCTGGGACGTCGAAAAAGCCGCCGTTCCCGGTGCGGGTCGGAATCGTGGCGCCGTCCTCGAGGAGCTCTGCGTCGGCATCGCCGGTGGAGATCTCGAGGTGCTTCTCGGCGGTCAGGGAGACCTGTTTGATCGTGGCGACACTGGCCCGGTTGACCGGGACGTCGGCGCCGACCTCGGCGGTCACCAGAATCATCCGCCGGTCCCGAGCGTCCGGCTCGATGCCGACGACCCGGCCGACCTGGACCCCGCCGAACCTCACGTCGGCGCGCAGATTGAGCCCTCCGATATCGGTGAACGCGGCTTGATACCGCTTGACGTTTTCGTCCTGCGGGCGGCAGCCCCGGATGGCGGCGACGAACACCACCAGGATGAAGAGGCTCGCCAGCACCAGCAGGCCGGCCTTGATCTCGGTCGCGGTGAACTCAGTTTTCGTGGCTGCCATCGTCCTCCCCGGTTCCGTCGGGCCTGGTCAGCGAACGGGCGTAGGACCCGTCGGCCGCGGGCTCGTCCTCCGCCTCCCGGGCCAGGAAGCGCCTGATGTAGGGATGCTCGGAGCGCTGCAGCTCCTCCAGAGTACCGATGCCGGCCACCCGGCCCTTCTCGAGCATGCAGACCCGGTCGGCGATCAGCTTGACGCTCTCCATCTCGTGGGTGACCACGATGCTCGTCAGCTCGAAAGTGTGCTGGAGCTTGCGGATCAATTGGTCGATCCCGGCCGCGACGATCGGGTCGAGGCCCGCCGACGGCTCGTCGTAGACGATGATCTCCGGATCCATCGCCATCGCCCGCGCGATGCCCGCCCGCTTCATCATCCCGCCGCTGAGCTCCGAAGGCATGTAGTCCTCGAAGCCGCCGAGGCCGACCAGCTCGAGCTTGATGGTGGTCATGATGTCGATGGTCGAGGGCTCGAGATCGGTGTGCTCGCGCAGCGCCAGGGCGACGTTGTCGCCCACCGTCATCGACTTGAAAAGGGCCGAGGCCTGGAAGCAGACGCCGATCCTCGTGCGCAGCTCGGTCTGCTCGTCTTCCGACATCTCGCTGAAGGCCCGGCCGGCGATTCGGATGTGCCCCTCGGCGGGCCGCATGAGACCCACGAGGTTGCGGATCAGCGTGGTCTTCCCCGAGCCGGAGCCACCGACAATGACGAATGTCTCGCCGCGCCGGACGTCGAAGCTGACGTCATCGAGCACCGTGCGCTCGCCGTACCGCGCGACCAGGTTCCGGACCTCGATGATCGGCTCGCCTTCGCTGCTCATGTCACAGATAGTAGAAGAGCACGGTGAACAGCAGGTCGATGATGATGATC
Organism: Chondromyces sp.; assembly: GCA_035466375.1. GTDB lineage: Bacteria > Acidobacteriota > Thermoanaerobaculia > Thermoanaerobaculales > Sulfomarinibacteraceae > Sulfomarinibacter. Next base: position 4,402 of record DATIVB010000625.1, on the reverse strand, counting down.
AGGAAGATCGAGGTGACCACCGACGACGTCGTCTTGCGGCCGACACCCTCGGCCCCGCCCTCGACCTGGAACCCGCGGTAGATGCCGACCCAGCAGATCGCGATACCGAAGAAGAAGCTCTTGGTGAGCCCCGTGAGCAGGTCCTTTTCGGCCAGGGCGCGGACCGTCTCCTCGACGTAGATCCTCGATTCGATGCCGACGATGGTCACCCCCGCGACCCAGCCGCCGAAGATCATGATGAACATGGCGATCACGGTCACGCACGGCACCGCCAGGACCATGGCCAGGAACTTCGGGACGACGAGGAACTTGATCGGTTTGAGCCCCATCACCTCGAGGGCGTCGATCTCCTCGCCGACCTTCATGGTCCCGATCTCGGCGGTGATGGCCGAGCCGCTGCGCCCGGTCATGAGCACGGCGGTCATCAGCGGCGCGAGCTCGCGAATGGCCGAGACCGCGACCAGGGTCGCGATGAAGCGGTTGGCGCCCCAGCGCTCGAGGGTGTACGAGGACTGCAGGGCGATGATCACGCCGATCAGGAAGCAGATCAGGCCGACGATCGGCAGCGAGCGCACGCCGTACTCGACGAAGTGTTCGACCGCGCTGCGCACCCGCAGCCCCCTGCCGCGCACCGGCGCGACCACCAGCCAGCGCAAGGTGTCGACGATCAGGACCGACACCCGGGTCGCCGCTGCGACCTGGCTCAGGGTCCATCGCCCCACCGCACCGACCAGGTTCGTCATGAGGCCTCGCGGATCTCGAACACGCTGTCGAGCCGCGTCAGCTCGAGCACCTTGGTCACCGCCCGCGACGGCCCCACCAGAACGAAGACCTTGTCGAGCTCGCGCGCCCGCTTGAAGCCCTCAACCAGCGTCGCGACACCCGACGAGTCCATGTACTCGACGCCCCCGAGGTCGAGCTCGACGCCGACCGGGGCTTCCGGCACGGCGTCCATGATGGCGGTGCGGAGGTCGGGCGAGGTGTAGAGGTCCACCTCGCCGCGCACCGTGATGCGGGTGCTTCCGCCGTTGCCGCGGCTGTCGATTTCAAGGCTCATGCGCCGGTCCTCACTCCCCGATCCTCGTGCGCAGGATCACGCGGTTTCCGGTCTCGCCTCCCGGGCAGAAGACCACCTCGTCGAACGTGCGGTGCATCAGCTGCACCCCCAGGCCGCCGGGCCGCAGCTCGCCGGGATCGGGCGCCTCGAGCGGCCGCTGCTCGAAGACCGCCGGCGGGCACGGCACGCCGTGGTCCGATAGGCACACTTCGAGAACGCCGGGGACGGTCCTCATGACCAGCTCCAGGCTGCGGTGGCAATCGCCGCGGTACGAGTGGCGGATGGCGTTGGCGCAGCCCTCGTCGATCGCGAGCACCAGCTCCTCCGCCTTCTCGGCCCCCACCCCCCGCGCCTCGAGCCACGAACGCACCAGGCTCCGAACGCAGCCCAGAAGGCGCGGGTCGGAACGGACCTCGAGCCGCAGGTCGTCATCCATCGCCAAGGTACCTCAGGGCGATCAGCGTGCAGTCGTCGTGCGCGGTCAGGGGCGCGCAGAAGCGGTCGACGTCGCCGATCACCGCCTCGATCAGCGCCCGCGGGCCGCCGTCGCCTGCGCGCCGCGCCACGGCCAGAAGGTTCTCGATGCCGTACTCCTCGGGCTCGCCGCCGTCGGCCGTTCCCGTGACCCCGGCCCTGGCCTCGACAATGCCGTCGGTGTACAGCAGCAGGGTGTCGCCGGGCTGAACAACCGAGGCCTCGTCTTCCCAACCCGCGTCCGCCAGCACACCGATGGGCGGCCCCGAGGCCTCGAGCACGGTCGCGGCGCCGCCTCGAGAGATGCGCAGCATCGGGTGGTGGCCGGCGTTGGCGCCGAGGAGCCTGCCCGTCTTCAGGTCGATCGCGACTGCGGCCATGGTGCAAAAGAGGCCCCGCCGGCTGCGTCCCACGAGCCGCTCGTTGAGTCGGCGCATAACCTCCGCGGGCGAGGACGCACCCGGCGCGCTGAGTCGGAACTCCGCCAGGAGCTGCGCCATCGTCAGCGCCGCTGGCACGCCCTTGCCGCTGACGTCGCCGATCAGGATGCCGACCCGGTCGTCGTCGATGCGCACGAAGTCGTAGAAGTCGCCGCCCACGACCCGCGCCGGGCGGGTCCGGCCGTAAACCTCGTAACGGCGGTCGCCGGTGGCCCAATCGTTGACCAGAAAGCCCTCTTGGATGGTCCAGGCGGCCTCGATGTCGTGGTCCATGCGCTGCTTGTCGAGCAGCGCCCGGTGGTTGCGCGCGTTCTGCAGCGCCAGCCCGGCGCTGTTGCCGGCGGCGGCGGCGAGCAGCAGGTCGTCCTCGGTGTACTCGTGGTCGGCGATATCGGTGTCGATGTAAAGGATGCCGGAGATGTCGTTCTGCGTCCGGATCGGCACGCACAGGATCGAGGTCAGGTTGAGCGCTGCCATGCTGACGCTCGGGTTGATGTCCGGCGCCGCCCGCGCCGACTGGAAGAGCACGTTCTCACCGTCCCGCAGCACCCGGCGCGCGACCGACTCGCTGATTTCGATTTCGCCGACCCTGGCCGGGCGCGGCTCGCCGTCGCAGATCGTGTGCACCCGGCCGCAGACCTCACACGGCAGCAGCTCCTCGTCGGGCCCGGCGAAGAGCACCGCGCCGCGCTGCGCGTGGATCGCCTGCACCGTCGTGCGCAGCACGTTGTCGACCAGCTGGCACGGGTTGAAGTTGGAGGCCATGGCATTCATGATCGTGTACGCGGCCTCGAGAAAGTTCTTCGAAAGCGTCGACGGCGCGAGGCTCCGAACCTCGCCCTCGCCGTCGAGCACGGTCCGCAGGAACATCGTCTTGCCGGGAACCGGCGCCTCGTGGTCATCGCCGAGCTCGAACCTGAGCTCGGTCTCCCCGACCCGGATGCGGTCGCCGTCGCGGAGCTCGACGCTGTCCGCGCGGACCCCGTTGACCAGGGTCCCGTTGCGGCTGCCGAGGTCGCGGCACAGGAACCCGCCGCCGGTGTCGCGGATCTCCAGGTGCTGTCGCGACGCCGCCGAGTCTCGGATCACCAGCGAGCAGTGCTCGCCGCGGCCGACCGTCAGCACCGGCCCCACGGGCACCCGCCGCTGCCTCCGCCCGTCCTCTGCGACAATGAAACCGCGTTGCGTCTGCATCTCCAACAGCTCGTCCCAGGACCTCACACGAAGCTAGCTTGGCCGGCCCGCTCTTGCAAGCACCGCAGCCTGGCGCCCATTCCGCTTCCCCCTCTATTGAAGCTCACAGAACCTGAGAGCAGGCCGTTCAAACCCGAGCCCGAGTCCGTTGCCGTTACCGTTACCGAAGATCCGGGTTCTGCTCAGAGATCGAACGTGCCAGCATAGAATCGGCAACGGCAACGGTAACGGGCTCGGGCTCGGGACGGACAGAGAGCACCAGCTGAGCCTGGCCGCACCAACCGATCGCTCGCCAACACGCCGAAGTCAGCGCACCTGCCCTCACCCCCCCGGTGGAGCCTTCCTCGGTCCGTGAACCCGACGGCCTTTCGCTCGTATCTCACCGGCGGACGGTGACGGTCGCAGAAACGAGTGGCGATCGAGGAGTCGCCCACCGTGTGTTCCATGGTCCCGGAGAACGGGGCAACGGAGGTGCCATGAAGCACATCCCGATCGCGTGCGCGCTCGCCGTAGGTCTCAGCCTGGGCGCACAGGCCGAGACCCCGTCGACCGCGGCGGCCGCGCCCGAGCCGGAGGCAGCAGGTCGGCCGCTCTACGTCGGCTCGGCCGCTTGCAGGGACTGCCACGACGGCGTCGAGAACGGCAACCAGTACGTCATCTGGCTGCGCAGCCGGCACGGCCACGCCTACTGGAGGCTCGCCGCCGACTGGGCGCTGTACCTCGGTCGCCTTCGTCCCAAGTACCAGGACCTCGTGGACCCGGCCGCGGACGACCGCTGCAGGCTCTGCCACGTCACCGGCGCCCGCGACGAGGGCGCCCGGTTCGCCGACTCGTTCCGCGCGGAGGAGGGTGTGGGCTGCGAAAGCTGCCACGGTCCGGGCTCCGACTACATGAGCCCCGAGATCATGGCCGACCGCGAGGCGTTCCTGGCGCACGGCGGTCGCCTCCCCGACGAGGCGACCTGCCGCGGCTGCCACCGGCGCCCCGAAAACTTCGACTGGGACGGGTGGTGGCCGAAGATCGAGCACCGGCGCCCGCCGGCCCAGGCTCCCGCCGACGCGGGCTAGACGAGCCCCGCTCCCGCTTCGGCCCGGACTGCGAACACGGCGCCCGGCAGGTCGACGTGCTGTCGGTAGCGAGCACCGACGTCCTCGACGAAGCTCTCGGCGCCCCCCGCCGCGACCAGCGCGATGGCGCATCCACCGAAGCCGGCGCCGGTGAGGCGGGCGCCGAAGCA
>DATIVB010000624.1:0-2935 GCA_035466375.1 Chondromyces sp. | reverse complement strand
CACTCGCACTGCGACGCCACCCTCCGGTCGCACGGCGAAGACGACCGCCGCGGAGAGGTCGCGGCCGGCGTCCCCGGGCCCGAGGACGGTGGCGGGGCCGTCGCCGATCCGGTGGTGCAGCTCGCCCTCCGGCGGTCCGGGTTCGAGCTCGAGCCGGACATAGACCGGGATCGCGGCGTTGACCGTCACCGACCCGGGGTGCAGCAGCCCCAGAGGCCAGATGTCGAGGGTGCCGCCGGCGAGGTCGGCCCGGCACGGCGCTTCCACCGAGACCCTCGAGCGCCGCACCGCGCTCAACAGCGGGAACCGACCGGAGGTTCGCCGCCCTCGATCAGCGACAGAACGCCGAGCGCGTGGGCGAGGAAGCGCTGCAGGCGCTCCTCGGCGAGCGGCTGCACCGGCGGCGAGGCGATCGACAGCGGGTTGATCCAACGGCCGTTCTGCTTGACGCGATAATCGAGGTGCGGGCCGCTCGACAAACCGGTCGACCCGACGTAGCCGACGACCTGGCCCTGGCTCACCCGCACCCCGCGGCGAACGCCCTTGGCGAAGCGGCTGAGGTGCAGGTAGCTGGTCTCGTAGCCGTTGGTGTGGCGCACCGTCACCATGTTGCCGCCGCCGCCGTTGCGGCCCGCCAGGGTGACCGTTCCGTCGGCAGTGACCCTGACCGGCGTTCCCGTCGGCGCGCCGTAGTCGACGCCGTAGTGGGGCATGCGCCGCTTGAGCACGGGATGGAATCGGTTCATGCTGAAGCGCGAGGTCACCCGGCTGAACTCGAGCGGCGATTTCAGGAACTGCTTGCGTAGCGGCTGCCCCTCGAGGTCGTAGTAGCCGAGCCGGCCCTCGTCGTCCGGGTAGACGAGGGCGTCGAGGACGCGATCCCCGTTGACGAAGCGGGCGGCGAAGATCGTACCCCACGCGTAGAACTCGCCGTCAACCGTCTGCCGGTCGGCGACCACCACGAAACGGTCGCCCTGCCGCAGGTCGCGGAAGAAGTCGATGTCCCACTGGTAGATCCCAGCGACCCGGACCGCCAGATCAGGGTTCCCGCCGGCCCCGTCCATGGCGGCGAACAGCGAGGATTCGACGACTCCCTCGATCCGCAGCACCTGGCTCTCGAGCGGCCGCTCGATGCGGGTTGCGGAGATGCCCTGGTCGGCGCGTTCGAGGTGGATCTCGTGGCGCCGGTCGACGATCAGCTCGAGCCGTTCGAGGCGCCCGCCGGGCGTGCTGCGGCCGCGAACCTCGGTACCCGGATAGAGCCGCTTCGGGTCGATTTCGGCGACCAGTGCGTCCCGCCACGCGACCCAGTCGGGGCCCGCCACGCGGCGGCTCACGCTCTCGATGGTGTCCCCGGAGCGGATGAAGGTGCGCAACGGCGGATGGAATTGAAGCAACGGCTCGACCGTGATGGCGTTGACGTCGGCTGCTGACGTGCTGTCGGTGCCGCACCCCGCTGCGAGCAGAAGGGCGGCCGCCAGCGCGACAGCCGCCGCGGCGCAGTGCCGCCCCCTCACTTCGGTTTCCAATCGCGCACCGCCTGCGGGCTCGGCTCGAGCCGTGCGAGCGCCTTGCCCTGCGGCGACACGATGACAATCGAGGGCACCACGATGACCCGGTAGTTCTTGAGCAGGGCGCCGTGACGGTCGTGGACCCACTCCACTTCGCTGCCGCCGAGGGCGCGCCGCGCGTCCTCGAGAGGCTCCTGGACATCCAGGATCACCATGTTCAGGGCACGATCCCGTGCAGCCGTCGCGAGCTCGTCCCACCGGTCGAGGACCTCCGCGGCTCCGGGCGCCCACGAGGCCCAGACGAGGACCGCAACCGGTCCCCTGCGGGCGACGAAGTCGCTCCAGGCGACCGGCGCGCCGGAAACGCCGAAGACCAGCGGCGGGTCGGCGCCGAGGACCGTTGCGGCCAGGGCCGCGGCAATCACCAGCAAGAGAACATGTCTCACATGCGGAGTATACCTTTTCCGAACGCCCGCGATCCGGATTGTCGGCGGGCGCCGCGCGGCGCTACACTCCCATCCGGAGGCGTGATGAGCCACTCGACCCCCGCACCCGCGATCGAGCGCGACACCGACGTCGCCGTCGTCGGCTCCGGATTCGGCGGATCCGTGGCGGCGCACCGGCTTACCGAGAAGGGGTACCGCGTCACGGTGCTCGAGAAGGGCCGGCGGTGGCGCCCCGACGAGTTTCCGGCCAGCAACTGGAACATCCGCAAGTCGTTCTGGTTCCCGAAGATCGGCTGCCGGGGCATCTTCGGCATGCGGCTCCTGCGCGAGGCCCTCGTGCTGCACGGGGTCGGCGTCGGCGGCGGCAGCCTGGTCTACGCCAACACCCTTTTCGAGCCTCCGGGCGGGGTGTGGGACGACCCGCAGTGGCGCGGCCTCGAAGACTGGCGGACCGTGATGCCGGCCCACTACGACACCGCCCGCCGCATGCTGGGCGTGGTGGAGAACCCCCGCCTCGGGCCCGCCGACGAAGCCCTTCGCCGCGCCGCGGCGCGGCGCGGACGGGAGGCAAGCTTCCGCAACACTCCGGTGGCAGTCTACTTCGGCAAGCCCGACGTGACGGTGCCGGATCCTTACTTCGACGGCCGCGGGCCGGCCCGCACCGGCTGCACCTTCTGCGGCGGCTGCATGGTCGGCTGCCGCCCCGGCGCCAAGAACACCCTCGACAAGAACTACCTCTACCTCGCCGAGCAGGCGGGAGCCCGCATCATTCCCGACACCGAGGTCACGCTGGTGGAGGCCCTCGCGGGCGGCGGCTACCGCCTCCACTGGCGGCGGTCGACCGGGCTCTGGAGCGCGCTCAAGGGCAGCCTCACCGCCGACAAGGTCGTGTTCGCGGGCGGCGTGCTCGGCACGGTCCCGCTGTTGATGACGTGCAGAGAGCGGGGGGCGCTGCCGCGGCTCTCGGATCAGCTCGGC
>DATIVB010000623.1:0-5292 GCA_035466375.1 Chondromyces sp. | reverse complement strand
GTCAGCGTGTACTCGACCTTGGTGTGGCGAGACGATTCCCGGTGCTCGTCGCCGTGGTCGCGCCAGCCCCGGCTCGAGGGGTACTTGGTGTCGATCCGCACCGCCGAGGAGGTCGCGTCGACCTTCACCTCGAGCTCGTCCAGAAGCTCCTGCGAGCCGGCGCTCTTGACGGCGTGGACGCGAACCTCGTCGCGGTCCCAGGCCTCCACGGTCACGTCGCCGTTGACGTTCTCCAGCGACACGGTGCCGCCGGCCGACAGCGGATAGGTTCGGTCGATCACCTCCTGGTAGGCCTCGTCCGCCGATCCGGCCGCCGCCACCAACAGCAGAACACCCAGCACTCCCAGTCCTGTCTTCATGATCCTCATGACCAAGCTCCCTTGCAGAGTGTTTTCGATCACTCCTCTGAGATGCTCGCAGATGATGAATGGTTGCACCGGCTTGCGGCTGTCCACCGGAACCGGTAGCGTGCTGCCGATGAATACCGGCATCATCCGCGCCCTGCGCTGGCCGCTGGTGGTGGTGGCGCTCGGCCTGATCGCCTACCTGGCCCTGGTGCAGGCGGCACGCAGCTTCCGCGAGGGGGGCCGCGCCACCACCGAGGCGGTGCGCGAGATCGGCGGCAAGGCGGTCGACATTGCGGCCGCTTTCCAGACCGGCACGATCACCAGGACCTTCGTCGCCGACGTGCCGCGGCTCGCCCCTGGGAGCGGCGCCAAGCTCGAGCTCGCGGCCTTCGAGGCGGTCGAGACCCTGCGCACCACCGACGAGCGGCGGGTCGCCTGGGACCTGGTCTCGCTCGGCACTACCGTCACCGAGATCAGGGTGCCGGTGACCTTCCGCTACCACGTCCGCCTGGACGAGGAGTGGCGGCTGGAGGTCGACGACCAGACCTGCATCGTGCACGCGCCGCCGATCCGTCCGACCCTGCCGCCGGCGATCCACACCGACGGCCTGGAACGGCGCAGCGAGAGCGGCTGGCTGCGTTTCAACGAGGCGCAGCAGATGGAGGAGCTCGAGCGCGGTCTCACGGCGGCCCTGTCCGAGCGCGCCGCCGACACGGTCCACCTCGACATGGTGCGGGAGCGCTGCCGGCTCGAGCTCGCGGGTTTCGTGCGCTCGTGGCTCCTGCTCGAGGACCACTGGCGCGAGGACCGCTTCCGGTCAGTGGTCGTCTTCTTCGCCGACGAGATGGCCGCCGATCCCTCCACGCGGCCCCCGACCCTGGTCCTGCAGGACGGGCAGGTACCCTCGGGCTGAGCCGCGCCCGCAACCGCGCGAACTCGGCTACAATCACCGAAATGGACGAGTCAACCATAGGCCCCGCCCTCGAGGCGTGTCGATCGCGGGCGGTGCCGCCGATCCCCTTCGATCTCTCCGGGGGCGGCTTCTGCACCTTCGACTTCACCGCCGCCTCGACCGACCTCGCCCACCTCGACATCAACGACGTCAGCGGCTTCACCGACTATCTCTTCTCGCGCATCGCCGCCGCGGACGTCCCGGTCGGCATCGGCCGCTACGACGAGGACCGGGTCCTCTACCGCCACTCGCCCCTCTTCGACGGCGAGGCCGAGCGGCGGAGTATCCACCTCGGACTCGACTTCTTCGTCGCCGCGGGCACCGAGGTCCGGGCGCCGCTTCCCGCGACCGTCCACTCGCTGGCCGACAACAGCGGTCTCGGCGACTACGGTCCGACGGTGATCCTCGCCCACAGCGTCGGCGGCGTGCCGTTCTTCACGCTCTATGGGCACCTCGGCCGCGAGGTGCTCTGCACCCTGTCGGCCGGCCAGGAGATCGCGCCGGGCGAGAGCTTCGGCTGCGTCGGCGACGTGTACGAGAACGGCAGCTGGCCGCCCCACCTCCACTTCCAGATCATCGCCGACCTGCTCGGCCGCAGCGGCGATTTCCCCGGCGTCGCGGCGCCGTCGGAGCGCGAGCGCTACCTCGAGCTGTGCCCTGATCCGAATATCATCCTCGGTCTCCCCGGGCTCTAATCCGATCCCGATCCCGTTCCCGATCCCGTTCCCGATCCCGTTCCCGATCCCGATCCCGACGACCTGACGACACCGCACACCTCGATAATCTGGCATGATGCTCCCGAGGTTGACTCCATGACCGATCGCCGCCGCGCGTTGATCGCGCTCGTGCTGCTCGCGCCCGTCCCCAGCCTCGGCGTCACCGCGGCCATGGTGATCGCGCCGGGTCCCGTGGGGCACGGCATCTTCCTGGCGGCAAAAGCCTGGCTGCTGATTTTTCCCGCCGCCTGGTACCTGGTGGTGGAGAAGGGCCGGCCGAGCTGGTCGCCGCCGCGTCGCGGCGGCCTGCTCGTCGGAGCGATCAGCGGCGCGGTGATGAGCGCGGTGGTCGTGGCCGCCACCGCCGTGGCGGTCCGCCAGGGTCTGGATCCGACGGAGCTGAACGCTGCGGTGCACGGGATGGGTCTCGGGTCCGCGTCCGCATTTCTCGCCGGCGCCGCAGCCTGGACGTTCGTCAACTCCCTGATCGAGGAGTACGTGTACCGCTGGTTCGTGTTCAGCCAGTGCGAGCGCCTGCTCGGCGGGAAGGCTGCGATCTGGGCCGCGGCAGCGGTCTTCACGGCTCACCACGTCATCGCCGTCAGTCGCTACCTCGATGCGGGCTTGACCATCCTCGCCTCGGCCGGCGTCTTCACGGGCGGCGTGATCTGGTCCTGGCTCTACCGGCGCTACCGCTCCATCTGGCCGGGCTGGATCAGCCACGTCGTGGTCGACGCCGCCGTGTTCGGCGTCGGGTGGTGGCTGCTGTTCGGCTGACTCAGCCCTCGCGAACGGTGGTGAGCTCGTACAGCGCGAGCGCGCCGAGAATGGTCATGCTGGCGGCCAGGACCAGCAGCGGGGAGCCCGCCGCCCTGGGTAGGACGGCGAGAGGATCGCCGAAGCTCAGCCCGGCAAGTGACCGGCGGACGTGATCCCACAGACCGGGAGCGAACGCCAGCCCCACCGCCGCCGCCGCCGCGATGGCGGCTCGCTGCACCCAGGTGATGGCGCGGGTGGCGCGGCCGAGGTCGCGCTCGCGCGCCGCGAGCGAGGCCCGGATCCAGATCAGGCCCGGATCGGGCAGCGGCCGCGGGTCGGCGGCGAGGATCTCCGCGTCCGACGCCAGCGCCGCCACCACCAGGGTCAGCTCGGCGCAGGACAGGCAGCCGTCGCGGTGGGCCGCGAGCTCCGGATCCCAGTCGCCGCTGCGGGCGGCCGCTGTGACCGCCTCTTCGAAGGGGCAGAGGTTGGTCATGTTGCCTCCGTTCCGGGGCGCAGACCGCGCGTGGTGAGGACGCCGGCCAGCCGTTTACGGGCCCGGAAGAGCATCGAACGGATGCTCGCCGTCCTCAGGCCCAGCGCGGCCGCGATCTCCCGGTGAGTGGACCCCTCCACGTAGGCGAGCCACAGCATCTGCCGGTCCGTCGGCGAGAGCTCTGCGAGCGCGCCGCCGACGTCCGAGCGCAGCTGCAGCGACAGGTCGTGGCCCGAGGCCCGGTCGCCCTCCGGCACCTCGTCGGTCTCGGGACGCCGGCGGCGGAAGTGGTCCCGGACGAGATTGGTGGCGATCCGGAAGAGGTAGTTCCTCCGGTGCGCTTCGTCCTCGCCCTCGAAGCCGGAGCGGAGGAAACGCAGGAAGGCCTCCTGCAGCAGATCGTCGGCCAGCACCGGATCGCCGCAGCAGCGCCAGAGGTAGGCGCGCAGGGGGCGCGCGCTGCGCTCGTAGAAGAGGCGGAACTGGGCCTCATCCATCGCGACCGCCGGAGCCGGAAGCGCTTCCCGGATCGCCTCGGGACGGGGCATGGTCAGAGCCATCGGGATCATCGCCGGCAGAGTCCACTGCAGCCCACGGTATCAGGCGTCGTGCGCAGAAGAACCGTTGACGAGGCCCCACTTCTTGGAGAAGGCGTAGGCCGCGCCGCTCGACGCGAGGAAGCCGAGCCCGAGGCTGAGGGCCAGAACGCCGATCACCGAGAACGCCTCGGCGCCCTCCGGCGGGACCATCGGCCGCAGGACGAGGAAGCCGATGCCCAGCAGGCTGATCACGGCTCCCGCCTGGAGGGCGGTCAGGATCCTCGCGTACGGGTTGGTCCGTTCCTTGACCGCGAGCGCCAGCATGCGCTCGCCGGCATCGCTGCGCAGGTACTCGAGGGCCTCGGGCGAGGTCCCGAGCTTCTCGAGCAGCTTGTCCTGCAGCGCGTAGTGCAGCTTGGTCAGGCTCTTCTGCTGGATGAAGTTGAGCAGAGTCTTGAAGGCCCAGGCCATCATCACGAACATGGTCGGCATCACGATGATCATCGCCAGTTCTTCGCTCTTCATGTGTTCCTCCTCACACTCACGCCCATCACTACGCCTGACGAACGGCAACGGTTCGCAGACCCGTGCTAGGATCATGTCGAACGAATTTTGAGAAGGAGACACATTGAGAAAAATGGGACACCGCGTCATCGCCCCGGCAGCCGTCCTGCTCGCTCTCGCTCTCGCCCTCGCGCCGTCGCCGGCACAGGCCCAGGAGGACTGGGAGTCCATGAAGCACGAGTCGAAGCGCATGAAGATCAACGAGACGGCCGACGAGGCGCTCGAGGCCTTGTTCGCCGAGTACCCGAAGTCGAGGGCCCTCTTCGAGAGTGCCTATGGCTGGGCGGTGTTCGACAACCTCAAGCTCGCGTTCGGCTTTTCTGGCGGCGGCGGCGACGGCGTCGCGGTGGTCAAGGAAACCGGCGAGCGCACCTTCATGAAGATGGGAACCGCCGGCGTCGGGCTCGGGCTCGGCGTCAACAAGTACCAGGTGGTCTTCCTGTTTCAGGACGAACAGACCTTCCGCAGCTTCGTCGACAAGGGCTGGCAGGCCGATGCCGGCGCCACCGCCGCGGCCGGCACCGAGTCGGCCGAGGTCAAGACCGGGTTCGTCAACGGACTCGCCATCTACCAGATGACCGAGAAGGGCCTGATGGCAAACGTCGACATCGCCGGCACCAAGTACTGGAAGAATGACAAGCTGAACGAGTAGCCCGAGCCCCTGAGGCTCGAATCTCTCCCCTGGGAGGTGGTCATGCACCGATTCTCGAAGAAGGCTGCCGCTGGCGTGTTCCTGGTGCTCGCGCTGGCAGCGGCGTCGACCGTGGCAGCCGACGATTGGAAGTCGCTGAAGCGGGAAGCCAAGCGCCTGAAGATCGACGAGACCGCGAAGGAGACGCTCGACGTCCTCCTCGCCAAGAGCGCCAAGGCGGAGATGCTCCTGCACCACGCCTACGGCTGGGCGGTGTTCGACAACCTC
>DATIVB010000622.1:0-6298 GCA_035466375.1 Chondromyces sp. | reverse complement strand
TCGGTGAGGTAGCGGTCGCGCTTGTGGCCGCCGTCGAAGCGGACCTTGGCGCCGAGCAGGCACGAGGAGATCCCGAGCCGGATCGGCTCCTCGTCGTGCCAGGCCTTCCACGAGGGCTCGGGAAGAGGTTGTTGTGCCATGCCGCCATCATGCCACAACGCAGGCGCGGTGGTGCCGCTGCGATCGGCGTGCGACACGCCGCCGGACGCCGCGCCGTGACTGAAGGAGCGGTGTGGTCACGACTGCCGAGAGCGGCGTCGAGGTGGTACTCTGGCGGCATGAGCAATCCGGTTCGGGGGTTTCGCGAGGTGGAGCACACCGCCGATCGGGAGCTCGTTGTCTGGGGGCCCGATCTCGCCGCCCTGCTCGAAGAGGGGGCGCGTGGCATGTACGGCCTGATGGGGATCGAGGTCTCGGAGGAGTCGCGCCGCCACCGCCGCCTCGAGATCTCTGCCGACGACCGCGAGCAGCTCGTGGCGTCCTTTCTCGAGGAGCTGCTGTTCCTCGCCGACAGCGAGGAGCTGGCCTTCGACGGTTTCCTGCTCGAGGTCGAGGGCACGAGGCTCTTCGCCCACCTCGAGGGCGGGTACGTCGCCTCGCGCGGCAAGGAGGTCAAGGCCGTCACCTACCACCGCCTCGAGGTTCGCGACACGCCGCACGGTCTCGAAACCAACATCATCTTCGACGTGTGAGGTCGCGGGTGGCGGTCAAGATCGGTGACCTGCGGCGGATCGGCCCCTTCGAGTGGGAGATCCCGGCCTCGGCGCGCCCCGACATGAGGGTCGCGGTGCGGATCTTCGCCAGCCGCGAGCTCCTCGAGGCGATCGGCGACGACGCCTCGCTCGAGCAGGCGGCCAACGCGGCCACCCTGCCCGGCGTGGTCGGCCGGGTGGTGGTGATGCCCGACGTGCACCAGGGCTACGGGTTTCCGATCGGCGGGGTCGCGGCCACCGAGCTGCCGTCGGGCGTGATCTCGCCGGGGGCCATCGGCTACGACATCAACTGCGGGGTGCGGCTGCTCGCCTCCGAGGTCGAGCTCGGGGCCGCGCGCGGTGCGATCGAGGACCTCGCCTCGGCCCTCGACGCCGCCTGCCCGAGCGGGGTCGGCAAGGGGGGGAGGCTGCGCCTCGGCGCGCGCGAGCTCGAGCGCGCCTGCCGCGAGGGCTCGCGATGGGCGCGCACCAGGGGCTGGGCCACCGAGTCGGACATCGCCCGCACCGAGGAGGGCGGCTGCCTGGAGGGCGCCGAGCTCGGCGGCGTCAGCTCCCGCGCCCGCGAGCGCGGCGCCCCGCAGATGGGGACCCTCGGCGCCGGCAATCACTTCGTCGAGGTCGGGGTCGTGGACGAGGTCTTCGACGAGCGGGCGGCGCAGATGATGGGCCTCGCGCCGGGGTGCCTGACGGTGCTCATCCACTGCGGCTCGCGCGGCTTCGGCCACCAGGTCTGCACCGATCACGTGCGTTCGTTCCAGGGTGCGGTCAAGCGCTACGGCATCCGCCTGCCCGACCGCGAGCTGGTGTGCGCGCCCCTCGACTCCGCCGAGGGCCGCTCCTACGAGGGCGCCATGCGCGCCGCCGCCAACTACGCTTTCGCCAACCGCCAGGTGCTCGCCCACTCCGCCCGCCGAGCTTTCGCCGAGGCCCTGCGCGGCCGGGCACCGAAGCTCGACCTGCACCAGGTCTACGACATCGCCCACAACATGGGCAAGACCGAGGAGCACCTGATCGACGGCGTCAGGCGGCGGGTCTGCGTCCACCGCAAGGGGGCCACCCGCGCCTTCGGTCCGGGCTTCGCGGGGCTTCCTCCTGAGTACCGTCCGATCGGCCAGCCGGTGCTGGTGCCGGGCTCGATGGGCACCGCGTCGTGGGTGCTCGTCGGCACGGAGAGGAGCATGGAGTGCGCGCTCGGCTCGTGCTGCCACGGCGCCGGCCGCACCATGAGCCGCAGCCGCGCCAAGCGCACGATCCGCGGCGCGGAGCTCCGGCAGGAGCTCGCCGAGCAGGGCATCGCGGTCCGCGCGGGCTCCATGTCGGGGCTGGCCGAGGAGGCGCCGCGCGCCTACAAGGACGTCGACGCCGTGGTCGAGACCGTGGTCGGGGCCGGCATCGCCCGCAAGGTCGCACGCTTGAAGCCCGTCGCTGTGATCAAGGGGTAGCCCACATCGTTCAAACGTTAGAACGTTACACGTTAGAACGTTCCGCCTGCTCTCCTGAGCCGGTCTGCCGCAGGGGCCGACCGGGAGGGCGGGTGGAAACGTTCAACGTTCTAACGTTCCAACGTTCCAACGATGGGGCGGCGTGGGCGGGAACGTGCAACGTTCTAACATTTGAACGTTCTAACGTTGGGGTGGCGGGGGTGGCCGGCTACAGCTGCATGAGGTTTTCGAGGTGCTCGGAGGGCACCAGCCACTCGGTGGGCTCGCCGTCGCCGAGTGCGGCGATCTTGTGCGCCACCGTGTCGCGGATGTAGCGGCCCCAGATCTTGAACGGCAGCTCCTCGATGTCCACCGTCGGCGAGGTGGCGAGCCGCAGCATGTACTCGATGATGGACGACGCGTTCTGGGCGAGGCGGCCGAAGTCGCTCGCCAGGTCGCGCTGGTCGAGGATCCGCTGCTCGTGGATGCAGGTGCCGAACTCGGACTCCACCAGGTCCTCGAAGGTGGTGAGGATGAGCTCGACCCGAAAGGTGCGGCTGCAGCTGTCGACGTAGGCGGAAAAGCACCGGTCGAGCTCGGCGACGGCGAGGCCGCGGCGCGCAGCGAACGACCAGTCGATGCCCCGCATGCTGTCGAGAATGGCCTCGTTCGGCGGCAGCTCGAGGTCGACCAGGTAGTGGATACCGTTGTAGGCGCCGGCGTGAACCTCGCGGTCGTGCGCCCAGCCGTAATCCAACTCGTCGAGCGCGCCCTCGATCCGCGTCAGCTCGTCGGAGCGGGCGATCACCTTGACGCCGATGACGTCGTCCACGCGCTGTTTCTCCGGGTCGAGGGTGATGCGCCCGGAACGGATGCGGTCGGCCACCAGCCGTTCCGCGGCCCCGCGGATCCCGGCCGGAGCGCTCGGGGGGCGGTCGTTGGTGATGACGGTGCCGGAGTTGCGCGGCCGGCTCGCGGCGAGCGCCCCGGCGACTGCGTCGACCTCGACGCTGAGCTGGGCGGCGACCCGACGCGAGACCTTGTCGGCGATGCGGCGGATGCGCTTGCGCCGGATGACGGCGGCGAGGCGGCCGTTGCGCTGGGTCACGATCGACATCCGCACCGGGGTGCGCGGGAAAAACTCCTCCGGCAGCTGCCGGTACCAGTCGATGAGCTCGGCGACCCGCGACGTCGGATGGGCGGCGGCGGCGACGATCGCCTCCCGCAGCTCGTCCTTGTTGGTGGTGCGCTCGAGGTAGAGGTCCTCGCGCCGGTGCACGCGGCACAGATCGGCCACGAAGCGGCGCACCGTGGGCGCCGTGATCGCACGCTCGAAGGCGAAGATCTCGGTCAGGACCTGGCCGTCCTCTGGCTCGACGCGGTCGGCCAGCCAGCGCATGGCGATGTCGAACAGTCGGTCGCGGTGGGTCAGGCCTGAGAGGTACATCGTGGGGTCGTCATCGGCTTTCGAGCGTCCCGTGGCGCGCGGACACTCCGACCATGGTAGCGCTGATACCGCCCCCGTGGCCAGCCCGAGCAGCGGCCGGCCGTCCGCTCATCGTTCAGGACGGCGACGTCGACCATGACTGAGGAGGCGCCGGCGGAAGGTATCGCCACGCCTGTCGATTGAGATATCCGCACCTCATCTCATGTGTTGCCGCATGAGCTCGACGATTCGAGGTGCCGACGCCCTGGTGCGATGTCGGGCACGGATACGGAAACGGCCACGGGAATCTCCGCGCGCCTTGCTGCGTACTCTTGAGTGTGGGGCGCGGATGCCCTATGGTGCGAGTGGGTGCGCACCGATCCGGATGGACGGTGACGGCGAACACCCGCGGACGAGCGACAGCGCGGACTTGATCGGAAGGACAGGTACCGTATGGACAGTGGAACCACCTACGGCCTCGTCGGCCGCGGCCGCGTGGCCGCCCACCTGACCCGCTACCTCGAGCTCGAATCGCAGCCGTGCGTCAGCTGGCACCGCGGGATGCGGGAGCCGGCCGAGGAGGTTCTCGCCGGCTGCGACGTCGTGCTGCTGGCGATCAGCGACGGCGCACTGCCGACCATCCTCGACGCCCACCCGGATTTCGCCGGCAGGCCGCTGGTGCACTTCTCGGGCAGCCTGGCGGTCGAAGGCCTGCACGGCGCCCACCCGCTGATGACCTTCGGGCCCGAGCTCTACGACCTCGAGACCTACCGCTCGATCCCCTTCATCACCGAGCGCGGGGGCGCGCGGTTCGAGGACCTGTTCCCCGGCCTCGTCAACCCGAGTTGGGAGATCGACCGCGAGCTCAAGCCGCTCTACCACGCGCTGTGCGTGCTCGCCGGCAACTGTACGACCCTGCTGTGGGCGAAGGCGGTGGGGGACTTCGAGTCCCGCCTCGGTCTCCCGGGCGAGGCCCTGCGACCCTACCTCGAACGCACCTACCGCAACGTCGCCGCCTCGGGCGGCGCCGCCCTCACCGGGCCCCTCGCGCGCCGCGAGCACGAAACCATCGCGCGCGACCTCGCGGCGCTGGCGGGCGATCCCTTCGGTCCGGTCTACCGCGCCTTCGTCGAGGTCTTCGAGCGCGAGGAGGTGCGGGCATGATCATCCAGGACTTCGCCGGCCGCAAGCGGAAGGGCATCCCGATCTCGATGGTCACCTGCTACGACAGCTGGTCGGCCGCCCTCATCGCACAGACCGACATCGACTGCGTGCTGGTGGGCGACAGCCTGGCGATGGTGGTCTACGGCCACGACACGACCCTGCCGGCGGACATCGACACCATGGCAGCGCACACGGCGGCGGTGCGGAGGGGCCTTCCGGAGAAGTTCCTCATCGGCGACCTGCCCTTCCTGTCCTACCGGAAGGGCCTCGAGGTCGCAGTCGAGAACGTCGGCAAGCTGATGAGCGCGGGCGCCAACGCGGTCAAGCTCGAGGGCGCCGCGGGCAATCTCGAGCTCGTGCGCCACCTCGTCGAGTCCGGCGTGCCGGTGATGGGCCACCTCGGGCTGACGCCGCAGTCGGTGCACCGGCTCGGCGGCTTCAAGGTCCAGGCCCGCGGCGAGGCGGCGGCGGCCGAGCTCCTCGAGCAGGCCCGCGCCCTCGAGGAGGCGGGTTGCTTCGCCCTCGTGCTGGAGGCGGTGCCGGCTTCGGTGGCGGGCGAGGTCACCGCCGCCCTCGGGATCCCCACCATCGGCATCGGCGCCGGACCCGCGGTCGACGGCCAGGTGCTGGTGCTGCAGGACCTGCTCGGGGTCACCACCGCCTTCCGACCGAAGTTCGTGCGCACCTGGATGGACGGCTCGACGCTGATCCGAGAGGCCCTGCAGGCCTACCACCGCGATGTGGTCGCGCGCGCCTTCCCCAACGGGGAAGAGAGCTACCGATGACCGAGGTGCTGCGCGACGTAGCCGCGGCCCGCGAGCGCTGCGCCGCGCTCCGGGGCGAGGGGCGGTCGCTGGGCTTCGTGCCCACCATGGGCGCGCTGCACGACGGCCACCTGAGCCTCGTCGAGCGGGCTCGGCGCGACAACGACCGGGTCGCGGTGTCGATCTTCGTCAACCCGACCCAGTACGACGACCCCGCCGACCTCGAGCGCTACCCTCGGCCCTTCGCGGCCGATGTGGCCGCCTGCGAGCGCGCCGGGGTAGATCTCGTTCTCGCCCCGTCGTACGAAGACCTTTACGTCGACGGGTACCGCTACCGCGTGACCGAGTCGCCTTTCAGCAGCGAGCTCGAAGGCGCCCACCGCGGCGGCCACTTCGACGGCGTGCTGACGGTGGTGCTCAAGCTCCTCAACATCGTGGGCGCCGACCGCGCCTACTTCGGCGAGAAGGACTGGCAGCAGCTTAAGCTGGTGTCGGAGATGGCCGCGGCCTTCTTCCTCGACACGGAGATCGTCGCCTGCCCGACGGTGCGCGAGGCGGACGGCCTCGCCATGAGCTCGCGCAACGCACTGCTGACGCCCGAGCAGCGGGCCCTCGCACCGGCGCTGTTTCAGGTGCTCACCTCGGGCGGTTCGCCGGACGAGATGACGAGCCGGCTCGAGGCGGCGGGCTTCGGCGTCGATTACGTGGAGCGCCGCGAGGGGCGCGTCCTAGCGGCGGTGCGGCTCGGGAAGGTGAGGTTGATCGACAATGTCGAAGCCTAAAGTCCTGCTCCAGATCACCGGCTCGATC
>DATIVB010000621.1:0-4090 GCA_035466375.1 Chondromyces sp. | reverse complement strand
ACGCGCTCGGCGACCAGCTCCGCGGTGACCTGTTCCGGGGGGATCGGCGCTCCGACCCTGACCTCGACCCGCGACCAGACACGCCGGAACGGCCGGCGGAGCGCGCCGCCCCCGTGGCGGCTGAAGAAGCTCCCCCAGAGGCCCACCAGCGCCACCGGGACCACCGGCACCGGGGTCCGGCGCACCACGTGCTCGACGCCGCGCCTGAACGGCGACAGGCGCCCATCGTCGCTGATCCTGCCCTCGGGGAAGATGCACACCAGCTCGCCCGCCGCAAGCTCCCCGGCGATGCGGTCGTTGGCGCGCTCGAAAACCGCGCGGTCGTCGCGCGCCGAGGCCACCGGAATGACCTTGGCGCCGCGGAAGAGGAAACGCACCATCGGCAGCCGGGCGTAGTCCTGCAGCATTACGAAGCGCAACGGGCGCGGCGACGCCGAGGCCACCAGCAGCCAGTCGACATAGCTCACGTGGTTGGCCGCCAGCACCGCCGCCCCGCTGTGGGGTATGCCCTCCGGGTTCTCGACCTTGACCCGGTACAGCAGGTTGGCCAGGCACCAGGCGGCGAAGCGCAGCAGGAACTCGGGGATGACGGTGTAAATGGCGGCCGCCGCCGCGACATTGAGGACCGCGAGAATGAGAAAGATCCCGGGGATCGAGACCCCCACGGCGAGCAGCGCGACCAGCACCACCGAGGAGATCACCATCAGGAGGGCGTTGAGGATGTTGTTGCCGGCAATCACCCGCGAGCGCTCGCCGCCCGCCGAGCGCTGCTGGATGAACGTCATCAGGGGCACGGTGTAGAAGCCGGCGAAGACCGCGATCATGAGGAGGTCGAGCAGCACGTGCCAGCCGCCTGCTCGCTGCAGGAACTCCGCGACGGACAGCAGCGATCCGCCTCCGGCCCCTTTGTAGCGCCAACCCGAGAACGCCA
The DNA here is from genome assembly GCA_035466375.1 of Chondromyces sp. Lineage (GTDB taxonomy): Bacteria > Acidobacteriota > Thermoanaerobaculia > Thermoanaerobaculales > Sulfomarinibacteraceae > Sulfomarinibacter. Next base: position 3,159 of record DATIVB010000621.1, on the reverse strand, counting down.
GGTCGGCGGCGAAGACGCTGATGCCGATGGATCCCAGCGGCACCAGACCGAGCTCGATGTGGCGCCGCGACAGCCGCTCGCAGAGCATCGAGCCGGCGCCGATGCCGACGCAGAAGGTGGCCAGGCAGAGGGTGACCACGGTCTCGCCGCCGCCCAGCACGTCCTTCGCGAAGTTGGGCAGCAACGACAGGAAGGACGCGCCGAGGAACCAGAACCAGGAGATGGCGAGCACCGAAAGGTAGACCGAGTGTACGCCGCGGGTCACGCGCAGGATGTCGATGGTGGGCGAGATCGGGTTCAGGCGCACCGGCAGATCCGGGTTGGCCGGCGGCAGCTTCTGAATGAACAGGCTGGCGACCCAGCCGAGCACCGCTACCGCGACCACCATCAGACCGAGCCGTGTGACCCACCACTCGCCCCCCGCCACCACCAGGCCGCCGGTGATGGTGCCGATGAGGATGGCGAGGAAGGTCGCCATGGCCACCAGCGCATTGCCGCCCACCAGGTTGTGCTCGTCCAGGAGCTCCGGCAGGATCGCGTACTTGGCGGGGCCGAAGAAGGTGGATTGCATCCCCATCAGGAACAGGACCGCCAGCAGCAGGGGCAGGCTGTCGAGCGCGAAACCGACGCCGGCGAGCGCCATGACGCCGATCTCCCACACCTTGACCCAGCGGATCAGCCGGTACTTGGCCAACCGGTCGGCGAGCTGGCCCGCGGTGGCCGAGAACAGGAAGAATGGGAAGATGAAGATGCCGGCACAGGCGACGACGATGGTCTGCGAGCCGATGCCGAGCAGGCTCATGGACCGGTAGGCGACGAGGATCACGAGCGCGTTCTTGAACAGATTGTCGTTGAAGGCGCCCAGGAACTGGGTCCAGAAGAGCGGCCAGAAACGGCGCTCGGCAAGCAGGTGGAGCTGGCTCACGAGGCCGCCTTGTTCAACCCGCTCGGGCCCCGGAGCTCGACCGTCAGATGTGCGATGCCCAGCTCGGCGGGGATTGCGGCCTCGACCTCGGCCGGGCTCAGCGCCTGTTCCGATTCGAGGCTGACGACCGCCGCCCGGTAGCCGGGACCGATCTCCCACACGTGGAGGTCGACGATCCGAGCCCCACGCGACTCCACCGCCCGGCGCAGGTGCTCGAGGATCGCTTCCGGGGCCTGCCGGTCGAGCAGCACCCGACTGGTCTGGGCCATCAGGCCCCACGACCAACGCGCCACCAGGGCGCCACCGACGATCCCCATCGCCGGGTCCATCCAGACCGCGCCGGCATACTTGGCGGCCAGCAGCGCGACGATGGCGAGCAGCGAGGTCAGGGCATCGGCCAGCACGTGCAGATGAGCCGCCCGCAGCGTGTGGTCGTGGTCGTGGTGGTGGGCACCGTCGCCGTGATGGTGGTTCCGGCCGCGGAGGATGAACACGCTCACGCCGTTGACGAGCAACCCCAGCACGGCGACGGCGATCGCCCGGTCGAAGGCGATGGGGACCGGTTCGAGGAAGCGGCCGACGCTCTCGAGCGCCATCATCACCGCGAAGATCGCGAGCACGATGGCGCTCGCGAACCCGGCCAACGAGTTGACCTTGCCGGTGCCGAAGCTGAATCTCCGGTCGTGGGCGTGGCGGCGGGCGAAGGCGTAGGCCAGCGCGGACAGCCCGAGGGCGGCGGCGTGCGAGGCCATGTGCAGCCCGTCCGCGAGGAGCGCCATCGACCCGAAGGCGATGCCGGCTACAACCTCGACGATCATGGTGAGGGCGGTCAAAGCCACCACCCACCGGGTCCGGACCTCGCCGGGCTTCGGCAGGTGCTGTTCGAAATGGTGCTCGTGTTTCAGAGGGCCTCTCCTGCAGCGGCCGATCATAGCCCACCCGCGAACGATTCTCAGCGGGATTCGTCTCGACATTCCGCCCGACGAGCCGTTATCCTGCGGGGCCGCATGAGGACCCGGTGGACCTGATCATCCTGCTCGGCATCGCGCTCGGCCTCGCGATGGACGCCTTCGCCGTCGCCATCGGCGTCGGTATCAGCCTCGGCGGCGCCTCGCGCCGGCAGGTCTTCCGGCTCGCCTGGCATTTCGGGCTCTTCCAGGGCCTGATGCCGGTCATCGGCTGGGCCGCGGGTACGACGGTGCGACCGTTGATCGAGAGCTGGGACCACTGGCTTGCCTTCGTCCTGCTGAGCGTGGTCGGCGGACGGATGATCCTCGAGGCGCTGCGCGACGGGCCGCCGGAGACCAGGCGGGCTGACCCCACCCTCGGCTGGTCGCTGGTCGGACTCTCGCTCGCCACCAGCATCGACGCCCTCGCGGTGGGCTTGAGCTTCGCAGCCCTCGGGGTCCGAATCTGGCTGCCGGCGCTCGTCATCGGCCTCACCGCCGGGTTGATGACGGTGCTGGGCACCCTCAGCGGCCGCCAGCTCGGCCTGCGCTTCGGCAACCGGATGAGCGCCATCGGCGGTGTGGTGCTGATCGCCATCGGCTGCTGGATCGTCTTCGAGCACGTGTTCGCCGGCTGAGGGAGCGCCCTGGAGCGCAGCGGTGCCGGCTTCGAGGTCGGCGCGGCCGCGAATAGGGTGACGGCAGCGTCTGTTACCAGATAGAGAACTCCGGACAAACAACAGCTCGAATACGCGAAGGAGACCGCAACATGACCACGAACATGGGCAGCGCCGATCGCATCATCCGGGCCGTTGTCGGCATTGCCGTCATTGGCGCCGGCTTCTACTTCAACAGCTGGTGGGGGCTGATCGGCCTGGTGCCGCTGGCGACGGCAGCCGTGGGCTGGTGCCCCGCCTACCTGCCGTTCGGTATCTCCACCTGCCGGACACGGGCCGCGGAGTGATGCCGGCGACTCCCTCCCCCACCTCCGCGCTGCGGCGGTCCCCGGTCTCCAGGGCCCGCTGGCCGGGCTGCCTCGGGCTCCTGGTGCTGCTCGCCGTCATCGCGCCCCCGGCCGCCGCCCAGGTCATCGACGACGTGGAGGAGCTCGCGTGGGACCGCCCCGAGGCCTGGGCCATGAAGTATTTCAACTCGGTGTCCCTGCTCACCGGGCTCGGACCGCCCCGCACGCGCGAGCCGTGGAGCATCGAGCTCGGTCTGGAGGCCGGACTCATTCCCCACCTCGACGAGGACCAGCGGCGCATCGGGTTCGGCGGCGCCAAGGTG
>DATIVB010000620.1:0-2373 GCA_035466375.1 Chondromyces sp. | reverse complement strand
GTCACGCCCTGATTGCCGAGCTCTGCGGCCAGCAGATCACCGGCGTCGAGATCGTCGGCGATGCGGAGCACGCGGGCAGCACCGAGGCGCTGCGCTTCCACGCCGACCCCGACGAGGGGGCGGACCCGCGGGCGTCATCGGAGGACATCGAGTGCCGGCTCCGGTGCGTCCTCGCCGGGGTCGTCGCCGAGAGCATGGTGTCGGGCCGGCCGCGCTGGGACGACACCTCGGGCGACCTCGACGTGGCGGTGCGGCTCGCCATGAAGCTGGTGGACGACTGCGAGGACGTGCTGCCGCTGCTCGAGGAGGTTGGCGCCGACCTGGGCGCCGAGCTCGAGCGCCGGTGGGCCGCGGTCGAGCTCCTCGCCGCCGAGCTGCTCGAGCACAAGCGGCTGTCGGGTCCCGAGGTCCGGAGGATCCTCGACCTCACGGCCGCCGGCTGAGCGGGACTGCGTCGCCGCCCGCCCGCGCCGCGCCGAAAGGCTCGAAGACCCACACCAGGCAGCGTCCCTCGTTCAGGTGGCAGCAGCTCCGGCCCCAACCCGGGGGCAGGGTCCTCTCGACGGAGTCCGCGAGGCGGGAGCTGTAGAAGACGAGCAGCACCGTCGCCGGGTCGAGCTCCGGGATCAGTCGCTCGAGCCGCTGCGGCGTGGTCCAACCGTGCCTGGCGGCGAGCCCGGGGTACGCCTCGAGCATGAGCGCGCGGTTGGGGTCCATGTCGTAGGCGATCTCGAGGACCGGCGCGTGCGGGTTCTCCTGCAGGGCGCGAATGGTGCAGGTGGGCGCCGGGGCGGGCAGCCGCGACGGCACCACGACGTGCAGCTGGTGCAGGTTGAGGCCGACGATCAGCGCCGCCGCGACGACCGGCACCGCCGCCGCGGTCCGCCGCGGCAGGCCGAACCGGTCCTCGGCCACGATCACCAGCGCGCAGGCGCCGCGCGCCGCCAGCAGGGCGAGGGCCGGCAGCACGAAGAGCAGGCGGGTGAGGCTGGGCCGCTCGTGGGGGTGGCTGAGGGCGACGGCCAGGCAGCCGAGCACGAACCACAGCAGCAGGAAGCGGTCGCCGGGGGAGCGTCGCCGGAGGGCGAAGGCGACGGCGACGCCCACCGCCGCGAGGGCGCCGGCGACGGGATCGAGCAGCGAGCCCGCGACGTGGTGGTCGAACGAGCGGCTGTTGTGCCAGAACGCCCCGAGGCTTGCGGCAAATCCGAGCAGCCAGCTGCGCTCACCGCCGAAGCCGAGGGCATGGCTCGCCTGCAGGTTGTCGAGCAGAGGCGTCGGGTCGGCGGCCAGAAGGGGCAGTGTCGTGCCGAGGAAGCCGACGCCCACCACCGCCAGCCCGATCCAGCTTCGGACGCCGCCGCGCAGGACGCCCCCCGCGAGGAAGGCGGCGACCACCAGCCAGATCACGGGCGTCGCGAGGAATGTGTAGGCGCAGAGACCGAGCAGGCAGCCGAGGCCGAACAGGCGGGCCGCGGTCGGCCGCGCGCCGAGGCCGGCGAGCCAGAGGACGATCAACAGCGGCGGCACCATGGTGTGGAGGTTGGTGTAGCCGATGTGGCTGAAGGCCATCGTGTAGGCGGAGCACCCGAGGACGAGGCCGCCGACGAGTGCTGCGGAGCGGAGCGCGGGAGGGCGCTCCGGGTCCGGGTGAGCCGTCAGCCGGACGATCACCAGATAGGCGAGGATCGCCGCCGCTGCGGCGACTGCGATCTCCGCCAGCCGCCAGGCGACGACGTTCTCGCCGAGCAGGCGCAGGAAGAGCGACTGGTAGAGGGAGTCGGCGAGCGGGTTCTTGGCGTGCACGTAGGAGAGGTTGAAGATGCTGCCCACGGGGCCGTGGACCAGGCCCCGGGCGTGCTCGAAGAAGGAGCCCTCGTCGCCGATCCACGCGAAGTACCAGTGGTCGATGCGGTAGCTCGAGGCCGCCGCGACCGTCACCCCGAGGCCCGCGGCCAGCGCGAGATCGCGGCGGTCGAAGGCGGCGGGCCGCGGCAGCGGCGCCGGTGCGGCGTCGCAGATCGCGAGGCCCGACATGGCGAGGCCGAGTGCGAGTGCGAGGAGCGGGCCGTGCCACGCGACCGCGGCTCCGCCGGCCGCCAGCGTGCACAGAGCGGCCAGCACCGCGCCCGAGAGCACGAGCAGCGCGATCCCGAGCGGCCGGGCCTCGAGTGCGGGCGCCGGGAGCCGGTCGGCAAGCTCGAGGGCGGGCAGGCGGGCCGCGGCGAGGGCGGCGAGGATGGCGGCGCCGGCGGCGATCGCGGCGAAGGCCGTCAGCACCACGGTCGGCCGGGTGCCGAGCACGGCGAGGCTCTCGTCCACGACCCTGAGCCCGAGCTGCGGCGGTTCCCCGAGCTGCGAAAGCGAGATCCC
>DATIVB010000619.1:0-1511 GCA_035466375.1 Chondromyces sp. | reverse complement strand
TCGACTCCGGCAGGCGGTTGTGGACGCGGATGAGGGCGTCCTCGCCTTCCTGCATGCGAATCACCGGGCCCGGAATCGAGCCGTTGATCGTGATGGCGCGGCCCGGTTCGCCGCCCACCAGCAGGTCCCTGTGCTCGAGGTCGAGGTCGATCCCGCCGGGTGACGTGGCGTCGAGCTCGCCGACGTTTCCGGCCCTGGGAAGGCCGGACGCCAGCACGCCGGACGGCCGGAGGATCCCGGCGCCGACCAGCGACGCGGCCCCAGCCGTCACCAGGAAGCGGCGCCGGTTCATCGGGATCGGGTCTCGAGCGTCGTGCGAGTCGGGAATGGCGGTCTCCTCTCCCGGGACCGACTCTAATGCGGCGCGCGCCTCAGTGCGGCCGGGACGGCACCCTTGCGTTCATCGGGGCATACCCCACCCAACATCGCTTCACAGCGGTCCTGCGCCAACCGCCGCGGGTCCCGGAGGGGACGGACCCGGGCCCGCGGATCAGACCGCCAATGCGGAGCGTCGGCCCCACACCGTGCGGTCCACAGCGATGTCACGTGAGCGATGTCATCGCCTCTGTCGCAGCGCAGCCAGACGGGACTCGTACTCGGCCTCGTCGATCTCGCCCCGGGCGAGGCGATCCGAAAGAACCTCCTCGGGGTTCTTTTCCGCCTGCGCGCTCTTCGGACCGCCGGATCTCAACGATTGCGAACGGAGCACGGCCCAGACGGCGCCGACTGCCAGAATCAGCACAACGATCCACCACCAACCCATGCCGAACATCCACCCATCATGCATTGTCATCGACCTCTCAACGGTTCTCCGGAACGCGCACGACTGCAGAGTCGTGCTCCGGCCGTTCATGTCTGCACCACTTTCGAATTCCCATGCCCGCCGCCCATTCGTCGATCAGACCGCCGGCCTCGGACACGCCCATGCCGGGAGACCTCATCACGTCGCGCTCACGACCCAGCGCACCAGTCCACCCGCGACAACGGCAATCATCACGTACACGACGGTCCGCTTGATGCGGGAGCCGCCGGCCATGTCCTCCATTTCAGCCCCGTCGAGATGCTCGCGCACGTGCTGCCGGTGGAGCCACACCATGAGCCCGGCCACCGCGACCATTGCGAGATTCAGCCAGAAGGTGTAGTCGATGGCGAAGCGGCTCACCTGCTCCACGGCGCGGCTGCTTTCGGGCGTGATGCCGATGACGGCGAAGAGTCCGTGCAGCAGGATCGCCGTGGCGACGATGCTCACCCACATCACAACCGCAATGTAGATCGCGACCCTCCAGCCGTAGTACTTGGCGTTGATGGCCACCAGCGGCGGCACCATCAGGTCGGAGTAGATGAAGCCCATGATGCCGGCAAAGAGGACCCCGTTGGCGTTGAGCACCGTCGCCAGCGGGATGTTGCCCATCGAGCCGATGAAGGTCGCTGCGGCCACGAACGGCGCCACCGCGGCGTTCTCGAGCACGATCAGCCACTGCGGAACGCTGTCACCGGCATCCATCAGGAAG
>DATIVB010000618.1:0-2473 GCA_035466375.1 Chondromyces sp. | reverse complement strand
CGCGGCGGACGGATGGCCGCTCGGCGGTGGCGGGGGCGGTGGCCGGCGTGCTCGCCAACCTCGCGCTGGCGGCCTGGACCCCCGGCGTGTCCTGGCTGTGGTGGAACGTCGCCGGGTTCGCCGTGACGCTCGCCGTGGCCCTTCTCTTCGGTCGGGGAGAGCGGCCGGCCGGTCCGGCGGTTTCTGGCGGACACCGGCAGGCCTGGCTGTTGGTTGCGTTCTTCGCGCTGATCCTGACCGTGTTGGCGCTGGTCACGGCGATGGTCTGAGGCTGCGCACGGCGTGCGGGCGGGACGCCCGCGCCGAAAGTCGTTCAAACGACAGCTTGCGGGCGGAACGCCCGCACCGCAATTCCGTGCTCGGGCGGTGCCCCGGGCACCGCCCGAGCACGGAATTGCTACCGGAAAAAGGACGGCGGCTCGCGCTGCCAGGGTTCGGGCTCCAGCGCCATGGACATGCCGAGGTTGAAGAGCCGTCGCATGTCCTCCGGGTCGAAGCCGCTGGTGTCGGCCTCGGCCTCTTCTGACGGGATGCCGACGTAGTGGAACTCCACCCCGTCGCGCTCGGCGAGTGCCCAGATCCGCACCAGGTCGCCCATGGCGACCGTCTTGAAGACGCTCAGCATGGAGCGCTCGGCGATGGCGGCCAGCCGCGGTCTGACCTGCTCCGGTGCGGGGTCGATCTGACCGTTGCGGATGATGTAGATGGAAGCTGTGCCGTTACCGCGGGGGTCGATGCCGAGCTCCTCGATTGCATCGTCGATGTCCACCATGGCGCCCCACAGGAAGAACATGGCGGCGACGCCGCCGTCCACGTGCATCTCGTCGTAGTAGCGTCCGTCCGCTTCGACCCGGATGTAGACCGGCGGGAAGGCGACCGGTATCGAGGCCGAGGCGAGCAGGACGTCGCGGAAGAGCTCGAGGGCGCCGGGAGCGTCGCTGGCCGCGATGGCGCCCATGTTCCACACCACGAGCCGCTGGGCGTCGAGATTGGTGGTGCCCACGTACAGCCGCCGGCCCCGGCGGTGCTCGGCGGCGATCTCCTCGAGGAGCGGCGCGTCGATGATCTCGGCGAGGGTCGAGGCGAGGGGGTCGGTCCGCACCAGCGAATCCTTGACGGTGAGCGTCAGCGGGTTGCGGATCCGGTAGATCTCGCTCGAGGTGGTCGTCGTGAAGAGGCGCTCGATCTCGGCGTCGTAGTCCGAGCCGAGGAATGCGAAGGGCGCCAGCAGCGCGCCGGTGGAGATGCCGGTGACGAGCTTGAAGGTGGGCCGCGTGCCTCTCTGTGTCCAGCCGGAGAGAAAGCCGGCCCCGAAGGCGCCGTTGGAGCCGCCGCCGGACAGCACCAGCACGGCGCGCGGTGGGGCGCCGTCCGGGTTCGCCGCGCGCTCGTCGCGGACCGACTGCACGAGGTCGGCCTGGAAGAGCGGGCTCGGCTCGTCCCCCCAGTCGCGCACTCCGGGCATGCTCGGGATCTGCGGCCGGTCGGCGGCCGCCAGCGGGACCGGGTTGCGGTGCACGCTGGTGCAGCCGGCGAGCAGCAGCAGCGCGGCCGCCGCAAGCCCCCGATTCGCACGTGAGATCCCGATCTGCACCATCACCAACAACACCATACCCCCGCTACCGTACCCGGTACCACGTATCCCATTGTTCTGAAGTGGGCCTTCCCAGGTACCACGTATCCCATTGTTCCATTTTGGCGGATCCCGTCTTTCAGGCCCACTTCGGAACAATGGGATACGTGGTACCTCAGACACTCCGGAATTCCTCATTCCTCATTCCTCCGTGAGCTATCCTCGATGCGACATGCCCTCACCCCTGGTCTCCGTCCTCCTGCCGGTCCGAGATGCCGGCCCGCACCTGGGCGGCTGCATCGCGAGCCTCGAGCGCCAGAGCCTGTCCGATTTCGAGGTCGTGGCGGTGGACGACGGTTCGGTGGACGGCTCGGGCGACGACCTCGACGCCTGGGCGCGGCGCGATTCGCGGGTCACCGTGTTCCACCGTCCGCCGGAGGGACTGGTGGCTGCCCTCAATGCGGGGCTCGAGCGGTGCCGGGCGCCGCTGGTGGCGCGGATGGACGGAGACGACGTCTGCCACCCGCGCCGGCTCGAGCTGCAGGCGGCCCTGCTGGAGGCGCGGCTGGAGCTCGGAGCGGCGTCGTGCCTGGTTCGGCACGTTCCGTGGCACGGAGTGGGGGAGGGATTCAGGATCTACGAGGCGTGGCTGAACTCGCTGACGTCCCCGGCCGCGATCGCGCGCGAGCGCTTCGTGGAGTCGCCGGTGGCCCACCCCTCGGCCGTCGTCCGGCGCGAGGTTCTCGAAGACTGCGGCGGGTACCGCGACCTCGACGGGCCCGAGGACTACGATCTCTGGCTGCGGCTGCTGGAGGCGGGGGTGCAGATCGCGATGGTGGAGAGCCACCTGTACTTCTGGCGCGAGCACGGAGACCGCGTGACGCGGACCGACGGCCGCTA
>DATIVB010000617.1:0-1520 GCA_035466375.1 Chondromyces sp. | reverse complement strand
GGCGCCTTCCCACATCAGCTCCCGCAGCCGGGCCGCCGCCGCGCGCTCGGCCGCCGCCGCGCCGTCGAGCCACGGCGCGGCCGCCACCGGCACGGCCGCCCGGGCGGCGAGGTCACGGGCGCGCAGCTGGTGGACCCGCTCCCGGCAGCCCGCCGCCAGGGCCTCGCCCACCGCCGCCCCGTAGACCAGCGCCTCGAGCAGCGAGTTGCTGGCGAGGCGGTTGGCTCCGTGCAGCCCGCTGCGCGCCACCTCGCCGCAGGCCCACAGCCCCGGCACCGTGGTGCGGCCGTCGCGGTCCACCACCACCCCGCCCATGTGGTAATGGGCGGCGGGGGTCACCGGCACCGGCTCGCGCGCGAGCTCGAAGCCGTGCTCGCGGCAAAGGCCGACCACGGTCGGGAAGCGCTCCTCGAGGTCGGCGGCGATGGCAGTCGCGTCGAGAAAGACCTCGTCGTCTTCGCGCAGCTGCCGCCAGATCGCGCGCGCCACCACGTCGCGCGGCGCGAGCTCGGCCGCCGGGTGCACCTCGAGCATGAAACGGCGGCCGCGCCCGTCGACGAGCCGCGCGCCCTCGCCGCGCAGCGCCTCGGTGAGCAGCGGCAGGCGCTCGCCGCCGACGTCGAGAGCGGTGGGGTGGAACTGCACGAACTCGAGATCGGCGACCGCGGCGCCGGCGCGGATCGCCATCGCCAGCCCGTCGCCGGTGGACTCGGGGGGGTTGGTGGTGCGCTGCCAGAGGGCGCCGGTGCCGCCGGTCGCCAGCACCACCTCGGATGCCGCGAGCAGCAGCCGGCGGCCGTTGCGGTCGACCGCCGCCACACCGGCCACGGTGCCGCGGTCGCGGATGAGCTCCAGTGCCAGCACCCCGTCCATGATCTCGACCTCTGATGCCGCGCGCGCCGCCGCGGCGAGGGCCCGGACCATCTCGCGGCCGGTGGCGTCGCCCGCGGCGTGCGCCACGCGGCGCAGGCTGTGCGCGCCCTCGCGCCCGAGGGCGAGCGTCCCGTCGTTGCCGCGGTCGAAGCGCGCGCCCCACACCAGCAGCTCGCCGATGCGGCGCGGGCCCTCGGCGGTCACCCGGCGCACGACCTCGTCGTCGCACAAGCCGACGCCGGCGGCCAGGGTGTCCTCGGCGTGGCGGGCGGGCGAGTCCCCGGGGTCGAGCGCCGCCGCCACCCCGCCCTGGGCGTGGACGCTCGAGCCGCCGCCGGCGAACACCGTCTTGCCCACCAGCAGGACGCGGCGCCCGCGGGCGTGGAGCGCCGCGCTGAGTCCGGCGACGCCGCCGCCGACGACCAGCACATCGGCGACCCGCAGCTCGTCAGGGTGGAACACGGTCGCGTTCATCCGCGCCCTCCCCGGCCCACCTCGAGCATCCGTTCCACCGCCCGCCGCGCCCGCCGCGCGACCGAGGAAGGGACCTCGACCGGGTGCTGCAGGTGCTCGAGAGATGCGGCGATCCTGGCCAGCGTGATGCGCTTCATGTACGGGCAGATGGTGCACGGGCGCACGAACTCGAT
>DATIVB010000616.1:0-20828 GCA_035466375.1 Chondromyces sp. | reverse complement strand
GGGATCCGGAAAGAGCCATGTCGCCTTCGCCGCACCCTACCCGGGCCGGATCGTCCCCGTCGACCTCTCGCGCCACGGCGGAACCATGGTGTGCCAGAAGGATGCGTTCCTGTGCGCCGCCAAGGGCGTCGCGGTGAGCATCGCGTTTCAGAAGCGCATCGGCACCGCCCTCTTCGGCGGCGAGGGCTTCATCATGCAGAAGCTCGAGGGCGACGGGCTCGCCTTCATGCACGCCGGCGGAACCGTCGTCGAGCGCGAGCTCGGCCCGGGCCAGAAGCTGCGGGTCGATACCGGCTGCCTGGTGGCGCTGGAGTCTTCGGTGAACTACGACATCGAGTTCGTCGGCGGCGTCAAGTCGGCGATCTTCGGCGGCGAGGGCTTCTTCTTCGCGAGCCTTCAGGGGCCGGGCAAGGTGTGGCTGCAGTCGCTGCCCTTCTCCCGACTCGCCGGCCGCATCTGGCAGTCGGCGCCACAGGCCGGCGGCAAGGACCGCGGCGAGGGCTCGATCCTCGGCAAGATGGGGGGCATCGGCGGTTTCTTCGACGGCAATTGACGCCTGCGGCTGACGCCGCAGGCGTCAATTGCGGGCGTCCTCGCTGCGCTCGGACGCAACGGCAGCGCTCACCCGGCGTGCGAAGGCGTCGAGGACTTCCAGGTAGGGCTCGATCGAGGGGATGAAGTGGCGCTCGTCGCGCGAGTGCGGGCCGATGCCGGTCTGCCCCCACACCACCTGGTGGCCGCCGGGCGCGAAACGGGCGGACGATCCCGGTTTCTTCTTCCCGACCACCGCCGGTGAGCCCGAAACCTCGGCCACCGCCTCGAGCAGCGCCGGCAACAGCGGGTTGTCGGGCGGGCAGGCGACGCCGGGCTCCATCAGCTCGACCACCGCCTCGAGCCCGAGCTCGGTGCAGAGCGCCTTCGTCTCGGCCACCAGGCCGTCGAGATCGTCGCCCGGGATCGGCCGCACCTCGATGCCGAGCACGCCCTCCGAGGCGGTGATGTTGTAGACCCCGGGCTCGCCGACGGCGAGGAAGGGAAACCGCGCCGAGGTCTCCCAGCCGTCGCGGCTGGACAGGGTGAGGTGGCGCGTGAAGACCGAGCCGAGCACGGTGCGGACCTCGATCAGGTTCTCCACGAGGTCCGCGCCGGCGCCGCCGGTGCCGGTGTGCCCGCACACCCCCCGCGCGGTGATCTTCATGCGGAGGATGCCGCGGCTCTCGGGGCACACCGAACCGAAGAGCTCGTCCCCCCGCTCGCCGGTGCGCTCGCCGACCACCATCAGTCCCGGCCGCCAGGCCTTCGTCTTCTCGAGGTCCGCCAGCACGTGCGGGGTGCCGAAGGGCGCGCCCTCGCCGTTCTCCTCGTTGCCGACCAGCAGGAGGTTGAACGGGGGGTATGGAGGGCCGGCGGCTGCGCGCGCTCGCATCCACACCATCGTGCTCGCCACCACCGTCTTCATGTCCGCTGCGCCGCGGCCCCAGAGGTAGTCACCATCGAGGCGCGGCTCGAACTGCGAGTCGTCGGGCTCCGGACGGACCACGTCGAAGTGGCCGCACAGCGACACCGTTGCTGCCGCGCCCCCCGCGAACGATGCCACGACGGCGGGGTAGCGCCCCGTGTCGTAGAGCCGCACCTCGAGCCCGGTTCGCGCCAGCTCGCGGGCGATGAAGCCGGCACACGAGAAGATCTGGTCGATGCGCTCGTCGGGGCAGTTGGTGACCGAGGGGATGCGGATCAGGTCGGCAGCGAGCCGGAGGACCTCCGCCGTCCGGTCGCCCACGCCCTCGATCCGCAGCGTCCCTGTGGCGCCCACCCGCACCGGCATCGCAGGGCGATCGCAACCCATCGCGCGCAGGCCTGACACCAGCGGCGCCAGCTTGGACCACTCCCCGCCGAAGGCAGACGGTGACGCCGCGATGCTCTCGACGTCGGCGGCAATCCGCGACCGCCGCTCGGCGAACCAGCGGCACAGCAGCTCGGGCGGCACGACCACCGCCCCCGACCGCCCGGTCTCGGGCCGGCGCCCGAGCTCCGCGAGGGCCCATCGCCGCATCTCCCCCGCCGGATTGCTGCCGCCGCCGGCCATCTCGCGCAGCGGTTCGAGCTGGGGGCTCAGATCCAGGGCCACAGCCAAGGGCTCGATCTGCTCGAGCAGCTCGCCGAGGTACTGGCGGGCCGACACCGGACGGTGAGTGTGCGGGTGCTCGAGCGCGGCCTCGAGGCCGCGCCTCGCGGCCGCCTCCTCGTTGCGCCGCGCCCGGGCGACGTCGGCGCCGTCGTAGCTGTAGGCGGCGCCGTGCTCCGGGTCGCCGTAGATCGCCAGCATCAGCAGGTCCTTGAACGCGACCTTGGCCAACGACAGCTCGAGGCTGTCGCCGCCTTCGTCGGTCCGCACCTCCACCCGGTTCATCGGCAGGTCCACCCGCGCGCACAGGTTTTCGACGATGACCGCCCGCTCGGCCTCGTCGAGGCTGCCGTGAGTCCCGGTGGAGAAGATGCCGCGCCGGTAGAGCTCGCGCAGCTGCTCGCTGGTCGCCATGATGTTGCGCCGCACCGGGTCGACGTCCGATCGCGCACGCACCGGCGTCCAGTTGTTGGCGCCGAAGCGGATTCCCGAGCGCACCAGGCCGTAGGAGACCTCGAGGTAGTTGCGGTGGCTGGCGTAGAGGCCCGGCAGGTCGAGCTCCGGGGGGTTGGGAAAGGCCAGCAGCCGGTTGGAGTCGACGTCCCCGAGCACCACGTGCGGCTCGCCGTCGACGGATTCGGAGGCGAAGGGCGAGGCGGCGCTGACCGCGATGAAGACCGGGCACATCGCCCTCAGGAGCCGCGTGGCGCGGATCAGATGCCGGTTGCGGTAGTCCTCGAGGGTCTGCCCCTTGCGCTCGCCGAGCGGGAGGTGGATGAAGTCCCACGACAGCAGGCTGTCGGGCAGGCTGTGGTTGGTGTGGATGCCGGCGGTGGCGAGGCGCGGGCCGAAGAGCTCGACGCAGCGCTGCAGATAGCGCCGGCGGGCCAGGTTCCAGCCGCTCGGGATGCTCATCTCGCCGATCACGAGCGGTCGCGGGATGTTCCCGTGAGCGGCCAGGAATGTCGCTCCGAACGCGAGCCCGGCGTCTGCCAGGGTGTCGAGGAGCACGCCCTCGAGGAGACGCGCCTGCGCGGCGGTGGCCCGGGCGGAGTAGCAGGGCTGGGTCGTGAGCTCGATCATCCAGCTGAAGACCTCGAGCTGGAAGTTGTCCCTCGCCCACAACGGCAGCCGCTCGTCGAGCAGGAAATCGGCGAACGTGCGGCTCTCGGGGCCGACGCCGACGCGCTCGACGGGCTGCAACGCGCCGTCGAGGAGGTTGAACTCGAGCTCGAGGCCCGATGTGCCGCCGCGCGGGTCGGCCTGACGGGAGTTGTCGACCGCGAGCCGAACCTTCTCCGCGAAGCGGTTCCACGCAGCCGGGTTCATCGCCGGCGGTCCGGTTGGCTCGTTCTCACAGCGAGCCCAGGGCCTCCCACAGCCGTGCCAGGGCGGCGGCCGTGGTCTCCGGCGGCAGCGCGTAGGAAAAACGGATCCAGCGCGTCCCGAAGTCCGAGAAGTAGATCCCGGGCACCACCGCGAGGCCGAAGCGCTCGGCGAGCACCGTGCCGAGGTCGGCGGTGTCTGCGAGCCCGGCCCGCTCGAGCCACGGACCCATGTCGAGGAACGCGTAGTAACCCTTGCCGAGAATGTGGCGGATCGGGTGCGTGGCGAGGAAGTTCTCCACCACCTTGCGGCTCGCGTTGGTGGGGCCGACGATGCCCCGGGCCGCTTCGTCGAAACCTCGGCGGTAGGCCGCGATCGCCACCGCCTGGCTGTGGAACGACGGGATCACCGCGTGCGAGGCCCGGCTCTGGATGAACTTGACCACCGCCTGCGAGGCCACCAGGTGCGCGTTGCGGATGTTGCTCGCGCCCAGCGACTTGGTGATGCCGTCGAGGAAGATGCAGCGCTCGCGCTCTGCGGGCTCGAGCGCGCCGAGAAAGGCGTTGAGATCGTGCGGCCCGTCGTCCGTGACGCGGTGGTAGATCCAGTCGAAGAGCACGTAGGAGACCCCGGCCGCGAACCCGGCCCGCGCGAGCTCGATCTGCTGCGAAGCACTCAGGCTGCGGCCGGTGGGGTTGTCGGGACTGGTGATCACCAGCAGCGCGAGCCGCCGCCCGTCGAGCCCCGCTGCGGCGGTCCCGCAGGCCCTGATCGCGTCGGCGGTCAGCGTCCACGCCGCGTCCTCGTCGCCCGGCGCGAGCATCACGTTCGCGCCCATGGCGTAGGGGCCCCAGTTGTACGAGATCCACGGCACCCGCGAGACCACCACGAAGTCGCCGCGCCGCCGGTGCCCGAGAAACTGCACCGCGTCGTAGGCCTTGACGAGGGCGTCGCGCCCGCCCTGGCAGGCGATCACGTTGCCGGGCCCCCACCCGGTGGCCGCATCGAGCTGCCAGTAGTCCTCCACCACCGCGCGCCGGAACTCCGCCGTGCCGAAGGGCGTGTCGTAGCCGGTGCCGTGCTCGAGCTGCAGGCGGTGGGCCTCCTCGAGGAGATCCTGCGGAACTCCGGGAAGGCTGGCCCCGCCGTCGCCCTGGCTGGCGTCGTAGACCTCGCCCCCGGGCTCGCGCGCGAGGTAGACCTTGAGAGCCTCGTTGATCTCGAACATCCGGCTGCCCGGAATCGCCCGCATCGTCGACGGGCTCCGGTCGACGCTCGCGAGCTCTCCAGGAGCGACCACGAGCTCCGGTCCCGACGAGGTGTGAAGAGTCGTCTCCCGCGTCATCGCGAGGCCCTTCCCACGCCGGTCTGTCGCCGCTGTTCGGTCACGCCGCCTTCGACACCGCCGACCATTGTCATCTGACTCACGCCGGGCTCCTCCTCGTTGTACTGCGCACATTGTGCCATTGTCGCGCCCGATTGCCGAGGCCGGGCCGAGCGTCGGTCTTCGCTCTGCGGTGGCCCCGACACGGGCCGCCTCGGTATCACGAGCCGTTCTCGACGCGATCGACCGGGTGGTAGCGAATCAGCTTGGCCAACAGCCGGTCGAGCGCGCCGGCGGCAGCGAGCTCCGACGCCAGTCCGCGCGTCGCCTCGATGAGGTCGTGGTCGCGGCCGAGATCGGCGAACCTGAAGCCCGCGCTCCCCCACTGCCGGGTGCCGGCGAGCTCGCCCGGACCGCGGATTTCGAGATCGGCCTCGGCGATCTCGAACCCGTCCTGGCTGCGGCACATCATCTCGAGGCGCTTTCCGGCGCCCTCCCCGGCACCGAGGTCGGCGAGCAGGATGCACCACGCCGGTCGCTGCCCGCGGCCCACGCGGCCGCGCAGCTGGTGCAGCTGCGAAAGCCCGAAGCGCTGCGCCGACTCGATGACCATGACCGTTGCCTCGGGGACGTCGACCCCCACCTCGACGATGGTGGTCGTGAGCAGGACCTGCACCCTACCCTCGCGGAAGGCCGAGGTCACCTCCTCCCGTTGCTCCCGCGGCAGGCGACCGTGAATGACGCCGACCGCGACGCCTGCAAGCCGCTCGCGCACCGCTGCCTCGTGCTCGAGGAGGGCGGCGGCCGACACCTCCTCGCCGGCATCGATGATCGGGTAGACCACGAAGGCCCGCCCCCCCTGGGCGATCTCCTGCTTCACGAAATCGAGCACCTTCCCGCGCGCCGACTGCGGTCGCAGTACCGTCCGGACCGGCCGTCGCCCGGGCGGCAGCTCGTCGATCACCGACAGATCGAGGTCGCCGTACACCGTGAGCGCGAGCGAGCGCGGGATCGGGGTCGCCGTCATCACCAGCAGGTGGGGGGCGCGACCCTTGGCCGCCAGGGCGCCGCGCTGCAGGACGCCGAAGCGGTGCTGCTCGTCGATCACCACCAGCCCGAGCTCGCGGTAGCTCAGCGCTTCCTGGAACAGGGCGTGGGTCCCCACCACCACCCGCAGCGACCCGTCCGCGAGGCCGGCGGCGACCGCGCGCCTTTCGGATGGGGCCGACGACGAGGTCAGCGCGGCCGGCGCGATGCCGGCCGGTGTCAGGTACCGCTGCAGCGTGCGCAGGTGCTGCTCGGCGAGCAGCTCGGTCGGCACCATGAACGCGGCCTGGAAGCCCCCCTCCACCGCCATCAGCACGGCGAGCGCAGCGACTGCCGTCTTGCCCGAGCCGACGTCGCCCTGCAGCAGCCGTCCCATCGGCGTCGCGCGGGCCAGATCCGCGGCGATCTCGCCCAGCACCCGGCGCTGCGCGCGGGTGAGCGGAAACGGCAGCACCTCCGCGGCCCGCACCCGCGCGATCGATTCCGGATCGATGACCGGCGCCTGTTCAGCCGCGCGGCGGCGGCGGCGACCGGCCACCGCGCAGGAGAACGCCAGCAGCTCGTCGAAGGCGAGGCGCCGGTGCGCCGGGCTCCCCCGCCGGTTCAGCGCCACGACCGGGGCCGCCGCACCGTCTTCTCCACTGCCGGCGTCCGGCGCGTGCAGCTCCTGCAATGCCGCCTCGAGGCCGACCAGGCCGAAGCGGCGGCGGACGGCGGACGGCAACGGGTCCCGGCAGCCCGCCACCGCCGGCAGGCAGTTCGCGAGGAGGCGCCGCAGCCGGCGGCCGCCGAAGCCGCCGATCCGCGGATAGACCGGGACCACCCGGTCGGGCTCGGCGCCGGCCTCCTCGAGCTCGGGATTGAGCAGCTCGAGAGCGCCGCCCCGGCGCTCCCTGAGCTGGCCGTAGAGGTAATACTCGCGCTCCTCGGCAAGGCGCCGTGCGATCCACGGCTGGTTGAACCAGACCACCGGCAGCAGGCCGCGTCCGTCGTCGATCAGCGCCCGGGTGATGGTCATGCGGCGCCGCGGCACCCGCTGCACCCGGGCCTGCACCACCCTGCCGCGGACCAGGACGTGCTCACCGGGCGGCAGGCTGCCGTCCAGCCGGGCGAGCCGGGTCCGGTCCTCGTAGCGCCGCGGCAGGTGCAGCAGCAGGTCGAGCACCGTGACGAAGCCCGCCTCGGCCAGGATCGCCCCGGTCTTCGGCCCGATTCCCGGCAGCCGGGTCAGCGGGTCCTCCGGTCGGAGCTGCAGATCGGAGGCGGTCGTCCGTCGGGCGGCCGTCAACCGGCGTCGATCTCGAACCGGCACTGGATGGTGCCGAAGACCACCGTGTCGCCATTGACGATCGGCGCCGAACGCCCTGCGGCGAGCCGTTCGCCGTTGACGAAGGTCCCGTTCATGGTGCCGACGTCCTCGACGACGCTGAAGCTGCCGTCGTCCTCCCGCCGGACCCGCGCATGGCGGCGCGAGATCGAGCGTTTGGCGTCCACCGGCGTGAGGTCGATGTCGGGGTTGATGCCGGTCACCGGGTCGGTGCGGCCGATCGTCGTCTCGCGGCCTTCGGCGAGCGGGAAGACGACACCGCTGGTGATCTCGACCAGCCGTGCGTTCGGGTCGGGCTTCGCCGCCGGCTTGTCCGAAATGCCCGACTGCTCGATATCGACCTTGTGCCCGACCGCTTCCTCGAGGAGGTGGGTCGTGTGCTCGAGCCGCAGGGCCAGCTTGCGCATCATGCGGATGGCGATCTCCGGATTGTGTTTGAGGATGAAGGTGAACGCCGACTGGTCGATCATCACCGCCGCTACGTCCTCCACGGCATAGGCCGTCGCCGACCGCGGCGTGTCCTCCTCGAGCATGCACATCTCGCCGAAGAAGTCCCCCTTGCCGAGCGTCGCCAGGACCGTCTCCTCGCCTCCGATCCGCTTGCGGATCTCCACCGAGCCGCTCTCGATCACGTACATCGCGAGGCCCAGGTCGCCCTCCGCAAAAATGACGCTGTTCTTCGTGAAGTGGGTCCGCATCGGCTCGAGCGAGTCGTGGGTCCCTTCGCGCGAGGTCACCTTGAACTTCGCCATCTCATCTCCACGTCACACGGCCGCGCCGGGTGTCGAGCTCGACGACCGCCCCGATCGGGAAGGCCCGGTTGTCCGCCCCGTGCCCGAAGGGCAGTCCGGTGACCACCGGCGCCCCTTCCGGGGCGGCCTCAAGGAGCAGCCGCCGCCACTGCCCGGCCCTGCCGGCCGCCGGGCGGCATCCGCGCAAGCTCCCGCCAATCAGTGCTTTCACCTTGTGCAACGTAGCAGAGGCCCGAAGGTGGGTCAACATGCGATCGAGGCGGTACAGCGGCTCTCCGACCTCCTCGAGGAAGAGCACCGAACCCTCGAGATCGGGCTCCCACTGCGTGCCGAGGAGGGAGCACAGGAGGCTCAGATTGCCGCCGAGGGCCGGCCCCGAGACACGTCCGTGGCGGCCGACCGAGCGCTCCGAGAACCGGAACAGCTCGCCGCTGACCAGAGCGCCGCCGAGCAGCGCGTGCAGGCGGGCCGCATTGCTCGGACGTGCGAGATCGGCCGCAACCATCGGCCCGTGAACCTGCACCGGGCCGCCGCCGTGGGCGAGCGGGTTGATGAGCGCGGTGAGATCCGAGTAGCCGACGAGACATACGCCCCGCCGTCGCAGCGTCTCGAGCGGCAGCGACGGAAGGAGCCGCGTGCATCCGTAGCCGCCGCGCGCCGCCACGATCCAGCGGACCCCGGACGCCATGACCTCCTCGAGCCCGGCCAGACGCTCGGCGTCCGAACCCGCGAGGTACGGCTCGCGGCGGCAGAGATTGGAGGCCTCGACGATCGGGTGGCCCCAGGATCGCAGCACCTTAAGCCCGGCCTCGAGCTTGTCCGCAGCGACGGGCCCCGACAGCGCCACCACCCCGATGGGCTCTCCGTCCTGCAGCGGGATGAACTCCGAACTCATGCCCCAACGATACCCCGAAACCGCCGCCTCGGCGCACGCCCGTCCCGTCACGGTGTGACAATCACCTGTCCGTCTTCATTTTTCGGCCCCCCGGCGCGTGCGCCGGGGGGCCGAAAAATGACTGAAGGAGGCTGTAGGCCGGATTCTGTGCCCCGGAGGGCGGCGTCCATTCATCTGGGCCGCGCGTCACCGCGCGGCTCAAGCAGTCTACCCGGGGACCTCACCCGCGTCAGCGGGATGCGGGGACAGGCGACCCTCGGCCCCCCTATTCGACCTTGCTCCGCATGGGGTTTACCGTGCCTTCACCGTTGCCGGCGAAGCGGTGCGCTCTTACCGCACCCTTTCACCCTGACCCCCGGCCGACCCGGGGGCGGACTGCTCTCTGTGGCACTTTCCCTCGCGTTGCCGCGGCCGGGGATTACCCGGCATGCTGCCTGTCGGGAGTCCGGACCTTCCTCCGGGCTCACACCCGGCGGACGCCCGCCTCCTCCAGTCGCCACGAGAATACCATTTCGCTAATGCACCTTGTCGACGCAGGTGATCGAGTACCCGGACAGGGACCCCGGTACGAAGCGGCAGTGCAGGCGTTGGCCCCGCTGGCGCAGCTCGACCAGGGCCGACTCGTTGTCCACCGTACGGAAGCTACGGCTGGCCTTGCGCAGGAGGCGCGAACGCAGCAGGTGCGAAACCTCCTCCAGCACGTCGAGGTCGTCGAGCAGGAGGGTCATCCGAAGCGGCGCTCTCAGGTCGAGGCTGGCCTCGAGGATCGAGGTTTCGAAAGCCTCGACCATCTCGTCCGTGGTCAGCCCACGGCCGCGCCACACCCCGAGCGGCTGCAGCGACAACGAGGTCATCCCTCGCTTCACGGCGTCGCCGAGGATCGCACTCAGGCTCCGCCGCACGTTCCCCGCGCGACAGCTCGGCCGCACCTCGAGGTCATGGACGACCGCCTGGTAGATCCAGTCCGACTCGGGGCCGCGGCTGCGTCTCAGAAGATAGCGGCCGAGGGGGAGTGGACGGTGCTCGGCGATCGCCAGGTAGGCGGCGTCGAGGTCGTCCTCGCGGTCGAGGTCGAGGATGGAGGAACCCGCCATCACCAGGTTGCGGTCCTCCTGAACGACCATGGCGTCGGTGTGCAATCGACGTCCCAGGGCCTCGCCCAGGTCGAGGTCCAGCCGGAGGCTTCGCTCGCGGGTCACCTCTCTAGTGTAACGGACAAATGAAGCGGCGCAGCGCCGCAGCCTCAATCCGCCAGGCCGGCGTCCCAGTTGAGCACCACCGTGGTCGGCCGCACGGCCTCGCCGGATGCCGTCGACAGAATCAGGAATCGCGATCCGTTTTCGGTCACGACGAAGCGCTCTCGTTGCGTGACCGGGTACAGCGGCGGACCGAAAAGCGGCTCCGGAAGGCCCGCCTCGAAGGTGGCCCCGGCCGATACGGGAACCGAAACCAGGTTTCGTCCCGAATCGATGTAGAAGATCTCGCGGCCGTCGGCACTCCACACCGGCTCGACTCCCCCGTCGGTCGAGAGCTGCCACTGGCCGCCCGGGCCGGGAAACTGGCGCACGTAGACCTCCGCGCGGCCGGATTCGGAGGAGTTGTAGGCGAACCACCTTCCATCCGGCGACAACGACGGACGGACCTCGACGAACTCGGTCTGCAGCAGGGGAAACGTGTCTCCCGAGCCGTCCAGTGCCAGCGCCCAGATGTCCCAGGTGGTATCGGCCGAGTTCACCATGTACAGCAGGTGTTGTCCGTCCGGGGTGATGTCGCCCGCGAAAATCATGCGCTCCGACGTGAGCACGACCTCTGAGGCGCCGGCGCCGGTGGCGGCTTTGCGAACCAGACTGAACGAACCGTCTCCGGGTGCTGTGTAGAAGAGGCTCGCACTGTCGTTTGCCCACATCGGGCCCGAGTCGTTTCCGGGATCGAAGGTGAAACGGGACGCGGTCCCCCGCTCGAGGTCATGCACCCAGAGGTCGAGGTTCCCCGTGGTCTGATCGATGATCTCCGTGGCCACCCGTTTGCCGTCGGGCGACAGCCTGAAGTTGCGGAAATCGTCGGCCTCGGCCACCTCGCCCAGCGCGCGGCCCTCGCGGTCGAACCAGCGCAACTGGCGCCCTCCCGACTCGCCGCTGCGGAAGGCGAGACTGCGGTCGAGAGAGACCGAGAAGTCGGCCAGCCCGACCGCGGACGAGCCGATGTTGTCCGCCAGCGGCATCGGTTCTCCCGTGAGCTCTCCCGCGCCGGCGTCAAAGGGATGGGCCACCAGCATGCCGTCGAGCACGTAGACCAGATACCCGGGCTCCGCGTACTGCACCCGCGAGTCGGCGGCAGTGAGAGCGATGTCCTGCGCCACGTCCTCGTCGAGGGCGTGAAGCATGATCGTGGTGCGGCCGTCCTCGGTCTCGGCGAGGTACAGCAATCGCCGCCCGTCGGGCAGGAACTCGGGCCAGCCCACCGAGACCAGGCCCTCGCGGTCCTCGAGCGAAACCTCGGGCTTGGGAATGCCTCCGGCGGCCGAGACCCGCAGCAGGGGATCGGCGGCCGAGCCGTCGAAGACGATCTCGCCCCGACTGCTCCAGCTGCCATCGGCTCCGTTGGCCTCGCAGATGGTCTGCGCCGGTCCGCCCGCCGCCGGCACCTTTTTGAGCTTGGTCCCCACGAAGAACGCGATGGAGCGGCTGTCCGGCGACCACATGGGTCGCGACTCGTTCTCGGCCCCTGTCCCCGCATTCTCGGTCCCTGCCACCGGCCTCGCCTCGAGGCTGTCGAGGTCCCGCAGCCAGATCTGCGAGTTCCCCTCCGCGTCGATGCCGTGAAACGCCAGGCTTCGACCGTCGGGCGACAACCTGGGGGAGCCGATCTGGGTCAGGCCTGGTTGGGGCGCGATCTGGAATCGGACCTGGCGCGCGGGCGCCGGAGCGCGCAGGACGAACCCGACCGCGAAAACCAGGGCCGCCACGGTCGCCACCGCAGCCGCAGCCCACGCGAGCTTTTCGCGCGATTTGCGACGCGCCGCCACCGGCGCCGGCAGCCCGACCACCGAGCCGCCCTCCGCGATCCACTGCAGCTGGAGTTTCACGTCGTGGGCGGTCTGCCACCTTTCCTCCGGGTCCTTGGCGAGGCAGGTCTGGATCACGCGGTCGAAGGCTGGCGGCGTCATCGGCTGGATCGAGGACACGGGCGCCGGTGCCTCGTGCATGATGGCGCCGATCAGGCTCGCCTGCGAGGCGCCCGTGAATGCACGGCGGCCGGCCGCCATCTCGTAGAGCACGGCGCCGAGCGCGAAGATGTCGGTCCGCGCGTCCGCCTCCTTGCCCTCGAGCTGCTCCGGGGCCATGTACTGGTAGGTCCCGAGCACCGTTCCGGCGGTCGTCAGCGGCGTGCTCACGGTCGGGGTCCTGGTGAGGTCGTCCCCTTGCCCGCCAGTGCCGCCCGCGGCCTTGGCGAGCCCGAAGTCGAGCAGCTTGGCGCCCGAGGCCGTGAGCATGATGTTCCCCGGCTTGAGATCGCGGTGGATAATGCCCTGGCGGTGCGCCTTCTCGAGCGCGTCGGCGATCTGGATACCGACCTTCAATGTCTGCTCGAGCGGCAGCGGACCCTTGGCGAGGCGCTCCGCCAGGGTTTCGCCGTCGATGAACTCCATGACCAGGTAGTCGATGCCGTCCTCGTGCCCGATGTCGTAGAGAGGACAGATATTGGGGTGCGAGAGGCTGGAGACCGCCCGCGCCTCCCGCTCCAGGCGCTGCCGCAGCTCGGGGCTGTCAGCGAGGTGGGCGGGCAGCACCTTGACGGCCACGGTACGTCCGAGCCGCGTGTCCCGCGCCCGGTACACCTCGCCCATGCCGCCGGCCCCGATCTCCGCCTCGATCTCGTACGGCCCGAGCCGCCTGCCCGCTTCAATTCCCATGCTGTCCCCCGTTGTCCGACGCCGGGAACCATATCACAATTGAGATCGAATCTAACCCGCATCAACGATCCAGCCCATCCGGTCGGGGCCTCCACCGGTCCGGGGGAAGCCGGAGAACCACGGAGGCACAGAGGACACAGAGCAATCACAGAGGGGATCACCTGAGTTCCGCCCACCCCGAACCACGCCGCTTCGGCAGTTCGGCGTTCGCGCCGCGACGGGAACAGACTGGCGCGCGCACACCGGGGCACGAGCCCGAGCCAAGGTCAATGAACGGCCCTCTGTGGTCTCTGTGTCTCTGTGGTTCTGCCCTGAGAGGTCAGCCGCCGTTGCCGCCGATCGCCCGCCGCGCCATCCCCGAGGTCACCACCAGACGGTGTCCACCGTCCGGCTTCTCGGCCAGGCCGTCGTGCTGCCAGGGGTCGAACTCGAGCCGGTTGATGATCTTGTTGAAGACCGTGCGCAGGGCGCGGGCGCCGGTGCGGATGTTGCGCTCGGCCTCCTCGGCGATCATGGCCGCCGCGACGTCCTCGATCTCGAGCTCGATGTTCATCACTTCGAAGTAGTTCCTCGAGCGGATGAAGGGCGAGTCCAGGGACTTGAGCAGGATCTCCTTGAGCACCTTGACGTCGAGGTCCCGCAGCAGCACCACGTTGTCGAAGCGGGCCATGAACTGCGGCACCATGCCGTACTCGAAGAGGTCCTCGGGCTTGAGGAAGTCGGCGAGCGCGAAGCGGGTCTCGATGCGCACCTGGCCGTCCGCCATCTGCACCGCCTGAGATTTGAGCTTCTCGCCGCTCGACGGGTTGATCACGCGCAGATAGACCTGGTCGTAGAGGCCCTCGAAGGCGCCGCCGCAGATGAACATCATGTGGCGGGTGTCGATGTTCAGCGTCACCGCCTTTTCGGCGCCGTCCTGCCACGCGAAGGTCTTGTAGGTGACGACCTCGCCCTCCATCAGCGTCAGCAGTCCCTGTTGGAGGACGACGCCGATCGGATTCGGCTTGCCCGCGACGATGGACGACATCTTGTCGACCTCGTCGATGCAGATGGTGGCGCGCTCCATCGTCTCGCGCAGCTCCTCCGCCGAGGGCTTCTCACCCACCAGCGCCCGCGCCCGCTGCTCCACCGCCGCCAGCAGCCGCGCCGGCTGGAACTCGAGGCGCTCGGCGTCGACCAGGAGGTTGGCGTTGATGATGGTCATGGCGCGGAACGGCCGGTACTCCGGCACGTCGTGGTACATGCGCTGGATGTTGTTCATGATGGTGGTCTTGCCGGTGCCGGAGTTGCCGATCAGCAGGATGTTGCCCGGCACCTTGCCGGTGGTGTGCTTGTACACCGCCACCGAGACGAAGCGCAGCGCCGTGCCCTGGCCGAGCACGCCCCGGCTCAGCTCATCGAAGATCTGCGGCGGCGTGAGCTCCTCCAGGGGGCGCAAGGCGTCGCTCATCCCACCACCTCCCACACCCCGTTGCGCGGGGCGAGCTCGACGCCGTCGACGTGGACCGAGCGGCCGGCGCCGCCGCCCCGGAAGTCGGTCACGATGTCGACGTGCTGCGCGGAGCGGTTGAGAACCCCGGCAGCCGCCAGGCGCTCGATTTCGGCCTTGCCCTTCTCCGAGCTCGGGTCCTCGACGTAGCAGTTCTCGTAGCTCGCGCCGATCGCCACGTGCAGGGTCCCCCCAACCTTCTCCACGAACAGCGGGTGCTTGAGCACCCGGTCGAGGCCAGGGTTCATGCCGAGCGCGACCTCGCCCAGCCGGTGCGAGCCCTCGTCGGTCTCGATGATCGCGGCCAGGTGCTCGTGGCCGACCTCGGCCGAGTACTCCGCGATCCGTCCGCCCTCGAAGCGCAGGTGGATGCCGCGGATGTCGTTGCCGCCGTAATTGACCGGCAGGTCGACGAAAATCTCTCCCACGGCGCTGGTGGCGTCGGGGCTGGTGAAGATCTCACCGTCGGGAAAGTTCCGCAGCCCGTACGACATCACCGCGCGCGACGGAGAGATGTCGAGATCGAGGGCCAGGGCGCGGCCGTCGCGGGGCTGCTCGGTGACGATATGGATCTTCGAGCCGTTGTCGAAGATCGGCGCCAGCTTCTTCTCCGCTTCGAGGAGCGGCCTCGGGTCGGTGGTGGAAGCCCCGACGATGAACCGCTCGTAGGCGTCGAAGTCCATCTCCTCGAGGGCCGCCGAGGCCTCGGTGGGGTACAGCGTGATCACCCACGGTTTGGAGAGGCGGAGGTTGGCGAAAGGACGGTCGGCGGCGGCCAGGGCCTGGGACTGCGCCGCCGTCAGGCCCATGAACTGCGCGGGATCCGCGGCGCCGAGCACCTCCACGTACTTGGTCATGGCCTCGTAGCGCGCGCGGTGCCAGTCGGGGACCCGGGCGAGCTGGGCCTCGGAGCCGACGCGCGCCATCGCGGCCGACCACACGCGCCCGCGGTCGTTGTTGGACGGCACCAGGCAGACGTCGGGAACTCCGCCGGCCTCGATCACCCGCCGTTCGAGGACCGCGAGCAGCGGCCAGCCCACGGCCTCGCCTTTGAGCATCACCCGGTCGTCGGCGGTGATGCCGCCGAGGGAGTGATCCAGGAGGTACCCCGCCCACACTTCCAGGTCGTGACTGTCGATCATGCGTCTCCCCGCGCCGCAGTCGCGGCGACGATCATTGTAACCGTTCGAGTCCGAAGCGCTTCGACAGCAGCCGGTCCCTGAGGCGGGCCGGGAGCCGGGCGAGCAGGGGTAGGATCCGCGACCCGCGGCCCATGCGGATCACGGCAGGCGGCCGGGGGCCGGTCACCACCCGCACCAGTTCGCGCGCGAATCGGTCCGCCGGCGTCGGACGGCTCTGCGAGAGCCGGACCCGCGCCTCGATGGCGTCAAAAACCCGGCTGTAGAACGACCCCTCGCGGTAGCTCTCGGTGCCGGCCATGGCGTTGTCGCCGAAGCGGCTCCCGACGGCACCGGGCTGGACCGTGATGACCTCGATCCCGAACGGCGCGAGCTCCATACGCAGCGCATCCGACGCCATGTGCACGGCCGCCTTGCTGGCGCTGTAGGCGCCGCCGAAGGGCGTGGTGGTGAGGCCCGAGACGCTGCCGATGTTGACGATGCGGCCCGAGCGCCGGCTCACCATCCCCGGCACCACGGCCTGCGTCACGGCGAGCAGGCCGACGAGGTTGGTCTCGAGCTGGGCGCGCACCTCGTCGAGGCCGACCTCGGCGAGTGGCCCGATCAGGCCGTAGCCCGCATTGTTGACGAGGATGTCCACCCGTCCCGTCCACTGCACGATCTCGCGGAGTGCTGCCTCGATCGACTGTCGTTCGGTCACGTCGAGCCGTGCCGTGCGCAGCCGTTCGCCCGCGATCTGACGGAGATCATCGGGGTCCCGGGCGGTCGCGAGCACCCGGTGCATTTTTCCGGAGAACTCGAGCGCCAACGCCCGCCCGATTCCGGACGAGCAACCGGTGATCAGGACTGCCGGTTCATCGGCTGCTGTCATTCCATCCTCCCGACCGGTGGGCTCCGCCGCCGCGGCAGCTCCATACTAGCCCGCATTATTCATCAATGAAGCGGGTCGGCCGGGGACGACCGCATGAACCCCTGTCCCGCCGTATCGGGTATCATTCCGGCTCATGGCACCCGATCCCACCGCAAAACCCGGCGCCGGCCCCGAAGACCTCCGGGAGGTCCCACCCGCGGAGGCGGCCCGGCGTCTTGCCACGTTGATCGCGGACCACCCGACGCCGGCCGAGGACGGCGCCGTCGTCGAGCTGCTCGCCGACCGCCGCTTCGGCGATCCGGTGCTCCCGCTCCTCGAGCTCGACACTCTCGCGCAGCTGGTCGAGCGCTGTGCGGGCCGGCTCGACCAACCGGCGGAGGCGGGGGCGTCCGCGGTGCGCGAGACGGCGTGGCGGCTGCTCGACGTGCTGCGCCGCAGCGCCCTGCTGTGCCGCTTCCGGGACGCCGGGACAATCGACGAGTGGGCCGCCCGGACCCTGCACCTGATCGAGAAATCGGACTTCAGCTTTGGCCGCCTCTTCGCGCAGCGGGCCGCAGGCTCCGGGGAGCGCCCACTGTTTGTGGTGCCGACCCCGGGCGGGCGGCGCACGATCACTTGGCGCCAGGCCGCCGGCCGGGTCGATCTCATCGCCCGCAGCCTGCTCGCCGTCGGCGCCGGGTCCGGAGACCGGCCGGTCGCGATTCTCGCCCGCAACAGCCTCGAGATGGCCCTCGTCGACCTCGCCTGCCTGAGCGCCGGAATCGTCAACGTCATGGTTCCGGCCACCTCCACCGAGACGGACGTCGCCTACATCCTCGAGCATGCCGCGGTCGGCCCGGTCCTGGTGTCGGATGACGAGCTGCTGCAGAAGGTCCTCGATGCTCGAGACAGCGTGACGGGGATCGGACCGATCATCGCCATCGGCGGCTTCGTCCCGTCCCACCGGGAGGTGCTGGACTTCGACCAGCTGCTCGCGCGCTCGTCGGAGGTCTCCCCAGCCGAGCTCGAGGCCCGCGTCGACCGCGTGCGGATCGACGACCTGGCGACGGTGATGTACACCTCGGGCACCACCGGGACGCCCAAGGGCATCTGCTTCAGCCACCGCAACATCGTCTTCAAGAGGTTCGCGCTCGCACTCGCCCTGCCGGAGATCGGCGAGGACGACCGCTTCCTCTGCTACCTGCCGCTCTTCCACACCTTCGGGCGCTTCCTCGAGATGACGGGCTGCGTCTTCTGGGGTGCCACCTACTGCTTTGCCGAGGACCCCAACATCGAGACCCTCACCCGCCAGATGCGGGAGCTCGGCGCCACGGTCCTGATCAGCATACCGATGAAGTGGATGCAGCTTTACGACCTCGTGCGGCAGTCGGTCGACGTGGAAGGCGGGTCCGACGAGGAGATCCGCGCCGCGCTGCGGAGACTGGTCGGACCCGATCTCCGCTGGGGCCTGTCGGCCGCGGGCCACCTCGACCCGGAGATCTTCCGCTTCATGCAGCGCTACGGCGTCGAGCTGATGAGCGGCTTCGGCATGACCGAGGCCACCGGCGGCATCACCATGACGCCCCCGGGGCGGTACCGCGACGAATCCCTCGGTCCCGCTCTGCCCGGCATCGAGCTCGGCCTCGCCGACGACGGCGAACTGCTGGTGCGCGGCCCGTACGTGATGCAGGGCTACCTGTCGCCTCCGGACGGCGCGCCATCTTTCGACGACGACGGCTGGTTCCACACCGGCGACCTCATGGAGCAGGACGAGGACGGGTTCATCCGCATTGTCGACCGCAAGAAGGAGATCTACAAGAACATCAACGGCCAGACGATCGCGCCGCAGAAGATCGAGAATCTGTTCCGGGACTTCGACTCGGTGGCCCGGGTGTTCTTGGTCGGCGACCACCGGCCCTACAACACGGCCCTGATCTACCCAAACTACGAGTTCGGCGAGCTCGACCTGGCAGGGCTCGCGGCGGAGGAACTGAAGGGCCACTTCCGGTCGCTGGTGGTGAGCGCCAACTCATTCCTCGCACCCTACGAGCGGATCGTCGACTTCGCTGTCATTGACCGCGACTTCGACGCCGAACGCGGCGAGCTGACGCCGAAGAACACTTACCGGCGTAAGGCCATCGAGCGCGCGTTCGCGGACCAGATCCGCCTCCTGTACCGGCGGCGCACGCTCAAGGTCGGCGGCGCCGAGGTGGTCGTCCCGAACTGGTTCTTCCAGGCCCTCGGCATTACCAGCCAGGACCTCGGGACCGACGGAGAGAGGCTGACTCTGGCGTCGCCGGGCACCGCGCTGACGGTGCGCCGCATGGGCGACGACGTGGTGCGGATCGGCTCGGCGCTGTACCGCTGCGGACCGCGGGCCGTGGACCTCGGTCACTTGCTGTCGACGCCCCAGCTGTGGCTCGGCAACGAAGACCTCGTCGACTTCGCGCCGCTGCAACCCGCGCACCGCGACCGCCGGCGCCAGCGCCGGTCCGAGCTGCACTGGCTGCGGCGGGCCGAGCCCCACCGCGCGAGCGAAGACGAGCGCGCCGCGGCCGCCGCGCTCCTGCGCCGACAGGATGTGCTGCTCATGGACCTTCATCTCGCGGCGCAGATGCTCGCTGCAGAGGATCCCCCGGATGCCGTGAGCGCGGTCAAGATCCTCGACCACCTCCTCCACGTCAACGGCGGCGACGCGGCCGACGGAGCGCTGCGGATCCTGCGCCGTGCGCTCGAGTCCGATTCGGCCGACGTGAAGCGCCGGGCCTTCCAGGTACTGGCGACCGCCGAGTCCCCGACCCACTACCGGCAGACCCTGTCCGCGTTCCTGAACTCGGGCGCAGACCTCCTCGATGCCGAGACGATCTCCGTCCTGGTCGACCGTGACCTCGCCCCCGAGCAGATCGACGCCTTCATGGACGAGGCCGAGGCGCGGTGCCAGGCGAGCGTCACGGCCCTCGACCCGGTGCTGGCGCCGCTGTGCGACCTGCTCTCGGGCTACGGCGCCACCCACCCGAGTCAGTACCGGCGGCTGCGAGGCTTCTTCACCCGGGCTCTCATGGTGGCCCACAGCGAGGAGGCGCGGACGCTGGCGGCCGACGGCAAGCGGCGCCTCGCGCAGGGCTTCCGGATCTGGCTCGGCTCGCCGTCGCGGGTGGCCGTCGACCCGGAAACCGGGCTCGAGTACCGCTGGGAGGACGTGGTCGAGTTCTCGGACGAGGTCGAGGAGCCGACGCGCTCACGGGTTCTGGCCGCCCTGCGCGCTACGCCCATCATCCGCGAGGCGTCATTCCTCTTCGGGGCGGCTCCGCAGGCCGTCCACCTCGACGACATCCTCCCCGGCGGCGTCTGGATCCGGCACCTCGGCACCTCGCACGGCAAGGCGGTCTTCAGGATGACGGTGCGCACCCGCAACCAGGAACAGCTCGAGCTCGCCCTCAACCTGAACCTCGAGCTGCCGCCCGAGGCCGCCCAGGAGGAGATCAACTGGCTCATCGTCTGCAGCGAGGCGCGCGGAGTCGGCCCGCTGGTCGAGATCTTCGGCGGCTGGTGGCCCGAGCACCAGCTGTGGACCGAGGAGTTCATCCCCGGCGAGACCCTCGACCGCGCCCTCGCCCGCCTCGAACGGCGCCAGGAAGCGCCGGATCGGCTCGCCGCCTGGTGGCCCTTCGCCGCCTGGGCCGCCGTCAGCGCCTACGTCGACTTCTGGAACCGGACCGGCCGCCGTTTGGTGGTCGCCGACCCTTCGCCGGCCAACGTCATCGTCCCCATGCACGACTACCTCACCGGCGCCCGACTGGTGTCGATCTCCGCCCGGACCCCCTTCGAGTCGGTGTCGGCCATGCTCGACTCGTTCCGCAGATTCTTCATCGAGCCGGTGGAAAGAGCCCACCCCGAGCTCGAAGGGCTCGCCGGATGGGAGATCCTCTTCTCCGCCTTCGTCGAGATCGTCGGCACCGACGAGGGCTGCGCCCGGCTCGAAGAGGTGCTCGAGAAAGGACGTGCCGGCGACCGCGAGATGGCCTCGCTGATGGAGTCCTTCCTGAGCTCCGTCGAGCGCCGCGGGTTCCTGCCGCGGCGGCTGTTTTTCGCCGCAAAACGCTACCGCCGGTGGGAGCGCCTCAACCCCGAGGCGACGCTGCGCGCGCGGGCCCAGACCCTGCACGAGATGTACGTCACCTACGGCCTCGCCGAGCTGCGCGCAGCCTACCCCGAGGCGCGCGCCCGCTTCTTCCGCGAGACCGTCTTCCGGGAGGCGGCCGAGCCTCTCGCGCAGGGTCTCGAAAACCTGATCGCGCGCCTGCGCAGCGGCGAGCTCGCGTCCGACGAGCTCAGCGCCGCGGTCGCCGATCTCCGAGCCCACCTCCGGCTCGGCGCAGGCGACGACTACTTCCTCGCCCGGCTTTCCTACCCCTACCTGCGGCCTCAGGACGAGGTCGAGTTCGTCGCGGCTGCCGCCGGCGGCAGCCGCCAGAGCGAGATGGTGGTCACCCGGGAGGACGGCGACGGAATGCCGTACCAGATCCGCCACGCCCTGAGTGCCAAGGAGGTCGGCCGCCTCCACCAGCTCTTCCTCACCGCCAAGCTGCCGGTGCAGTTCCGCCCCGAGCACCGCTTTCTGGTCGCGGTCAACGAGCGCGG
>DATIVB010000615.1:0-1706 GCA_035466375.1 Chondromyces sp. | reverse complement strand
CGTCGTCACCGGATCCGGTTCTTGGGCGAAGCTCTGGCCGGTGGCCGCCACGACCACTGCCAACACGATGATGGATACCTTCAGGATGGACGCCCTCATCTTTGACCCCCTTCGTGCACAAGAGATATCGGGATGCGAGTCACACCAGCGGGAATCGCAATACTCACCACGAGCACGCAGTACATGTCCCACGATTCTGACCCAGACTATAGCCACCCCGATCCCAAAAGTAAACGGAGCATGACGACGTCGCGGCGACGGGCGTTCCAGCCCGCCGCGACTGTTCACCGCAACAGGATCGATCCCGGCATGGAGGGGGCGGGCGGAAGGTTCCAACGTTTCAACGTTTCAACGTTCAACGTTCCAACGGTTGGCTGGATGGGCGGGGGCGGCCTCCCGGGCCGGCGAGATCAGCGTGCTCAGGAGAAGCCGCTGCCGCAACTCGGGGCTGCGGGGCACGAGGCGTCGGCGCTCGACGACGAGGAGGTGCTGGCGAAGCTCGACAGCAGGCGTTCGACCTTTTCGCTCTCGCACTTCGGGCAGCGCACGCCGTCGCTGCCGGCGCCCACGCTCTGCAGACGGGTGAACTGCTTCCCGCATTGTGTGCATCGGTACTCGTAGATCGGCATGTCTGACTCCTCGCATCCGAGCGGTGGCGTTCGACCACCGCCGCGTGACCTACACCTTGGCCGCTTCCGCCTCGTCCATCTGTTGGCGCCCCTCGACGATCGTCTTGTGCTCGGTTTCGATCCGCAGCTCGAGCGAGTCGCAGACGTTGCGGCAGATGGTGAACACGCCCTCGTCGATGATCCGGTAGTAGACGTTGAGACCGGCGCGCCGGCAGTCCACGAGCCCGGCCCGCTTGAGCACCGACAGGTGCTTGGAGACATTGGCCTGGCTGCCACCGACGATCTCGAGAATGTCCGAGACGCAGCGCTCGCCGTTGTGGATGCCGTGCAGGATCTTGAGGCGGGTCGGGTCGGCCATCGCTTTGAGAACCTCGGCGATACGGTTCAGCAGCTCGTCGGATGCGATCACGATACCTCCCCGAATAATCCTATCGCCCTGTAGTAATGTATTCCTGTTGGCAGCCCAGGTCAAATCTTTCGCAGAAATATTGCGAATATTTTCACATGGAGCGACGCGGACTCAGGCGCCCGTGTCGGTGGTAGTCTTGGCCCGCGCACACAGGAGGTTTTCATGCCGACCATTTTCGAACGCATCGTCGCGGGTGAGATCCCGTGCCACAAGATCTGGGAGGATGACGACCACCTCGCAATCCTCGACATCAACCCGCGCATCGAGGGCCACACCCTCGTGATTCCGAAGCGTCCGTGGTCCGAGGTCTTCGCCATGGACGAGGCGCCGTACATGGCCCTGTGGTCCGCCGCCCGCACCGTCGCCCACCACCTCGAGGAGCGCACCGGCTGCGAACGGGTGGTGATCGTGGTCCTCGGCTACGAGGTGCAGCACGTCCACATCCACCTCATGCCCACCAACAGCCTCGCCGACTTTCCGTTCCCGCCGGTGGACCAGGCCGCCAAGGCCAAGCTGGACGAAACGGCGGCGAAGCTCAAAGCTTGACCCTCGCCGCGGTCGGCGCCAGAATGACCCCGCGCCGGAGTGGCGGAATGGCAGACGCAGGGGACTCAAAATCCCCCAAGGGCAACCTTGTGTGGGTTCGAATCCCACCTCCGGCAATTCAG
>DATIVB010000614.1:0-14471 GCA_035466375.1 Chondromyces sp. | reverse complement strand
AGCGGGTCGAGGTCGGTGATGAGGTCGTAGACCGTCTCCAGGTACAGGAAGCGCTCGTGCGGCGCGAACAGCGAGTAGTACTGGATCGACCACAGGTAGAGGATGTCGGCGACGAGGCCGGGGTTGCCGAGGCTGAGCACCTCGAGCATCTCGGGCGACGGCAGGTACAGCAGCTCGCGCCCGAGCGGGTCGGTGCGGGGGATCGCGCCGAGCCGCAGCTCGCTGGTGACGGCGAGCCCGAGCAGGCCGGCGATCACCACCAGGGCGACCAGCCGCCGGCTCATCGCAGGTCCTTGCTCCGGAACCGGAGGTCGGCGAGGATCAGCGCGACCGCCGCGAAGGCGAGGGCGTAGACCACGGCCCAGGCCACCGCCGCGCCCGGGATCGGCAGGTCATGCACCACCTCGGTGCGGAAGTTGAAGCGCTCGAGGTTGGGTAGCAGGTAGTAGACGACCGCGATCAGGGCCTTGGTGAACGCCCCCGGAAGGCGCTGGGTGAGCAGCCACAGCTCGGCCGACAGATGGCCCACGAGGAACACCGCGAGGGTCATCAGCGAGCCCAGGATCGGTTTGGTGAGGACTGCGAACAGGATCGCGAAGGCCGCCAGCACCAGCATCTCGAGCAGGGTCATGGCGGCGGCGAAGAACAGCATCGGGTCCGCCTCCCCGGTGTAGGCCAGCACCATGACGAACAGCACCACCGTGACCAGCAGCAGGTTGGCGGCGACGATCGCCACCAGCCCGAGGTACTTGCCCAGCAGGAAGTGCCACCGCGGCACCGGCTTGGAGAGGATCATGAAGACCGTGCGGCTGTCGACCTCGCGGCTGACCAGGAGCATGCTCATCATCACCGCGATCAGCATCGAGAAGAACTGCATCGCGGCGAGGCCGATGTCCTTGACGATCTTGGCCTCGTCGCCGACGGTGAGCATGCCGAAGAGCTTGGTGCTCACCACCAGCACCACCGCGAAGCCGACGAAGAGGTA
This sequence comes from Chondromyces sp., assembly GCA_035466375.1. Lineage (GTDB taxonomy): Bacteria > Acidobacteriota > Thermoanaerobaculia > Thermoanaerobaculales > Sulfomarinibacteraceae > Sulfomarinibacter. Next base: position 13,486 of record DATIVB010000614.1, on the reverse strand, counting down.
GAGGATGCGGTCGCGGACCGCCTCGCGGAAGGTGTTGACCGCGATCGCGCGGATCGACCTCATGACGCGCCTCCCTCGAACGCTTCGAGCAGCATTTCCTCGAGGCCGGCCCGCACCGGGTTGAGGCTCACCAGTTCCGCGCCGTGCCGGGCGAGCTCGCCGAGCAGGGCCTCGCGGTCGGCGGCCGCGACCCGCACCCGGGTGGCGTCGCTGCGCTCGTGGACCGACGCGAGCGGCGTCTCGAGGCGTGCGGCCGGGACGCCCGTGAAGGTGATCTCGTAGCCCACCGCCTCGCGCGAGACCAGCTCCTCGACCGAGCCCACGGCCCGCACCGTGCCGTCCACGACCACCGCCACCCGGTCGCACAGGGCCTCGACGTCGGGAATGATGTGCGATGAGAAGAAGACCGTGGCCCCCGCCCCCGCCCGGGCGAGGATGATGTCGCGCACGTCGCGGCGGCCGAGCGGATCGAGGCCGCTCATCGGCTCGTCGAGAATCAGGAGCTCGGGATCGCCGAGCAGTGCCTGGGCGAGCGTGATGCGCTGCTGCATGCCCTTGGAGTAGGTGCCGATGCCGCGGTCGGCGGCGGAAGCCATGCCGACCTCCTCGAGCACCGCGGCGATGCGCGCTTCGAGGCCCGCCCGCTCGAGGCCGAGGAGCTCGGCGCAGAAGCGCAGGTACTCGCGGCCCGTGAGGTGGCTGTAGACGTACGGGCTCTCCGACATGAAGCCGACGCGGCGCTTGGCCTCGGCCGCGGTGTGGGGCAGCCCGCACACCTCGATGGTCCCCGAGTCCGGCCGGATGAGGTCGGTGATCGCCTTGATGGTGGTGGTCTTGCCGGCGCCGTTGGGGCCCAGGAAGCCGAAGATCTCGCCCCGCCCGACCTCGAAGCTGAGCCCCTTCAGGGCCTCGACATCGGCCTCGAAGAGGCCCGGGTGGAAGGTCTTGCGGAGCTCGTGCACCTTGAGCTGGATGTCTGCCACGCGATGCCCCTCCCCGATCGTTCCAATTATAGCGATCGTGACGGGCATCACCACATCCCGGCGGCGAGGCGGCCGGCGGCGCGGTGCCGGGCCGGAGCGTGACATAATGGAAGGTCGGAAAGGAGCAACGCCATGTCCGAGTTCGCGCCCATGGACATTCTCGGCAAGAAGTTCTCCAAGCGCCTCAACGGCTACTCGCCGATCGAGGTCCACGAGTACCTCGCCGACCTCGCCCGCGCGGTCGAGGAGATGCTGCGCGAGCGCGGCGAGCTCCGGCAGCGGCTGCACGGGCTGGAGCAGGAGCTGCGCGCCTTCCGCGAGCGCGAGGGCGCCCTCAAGGAGGCCCTGGTCGCGGCCCAGCGCTCCGCCGAGACCACCATCGAGGTCGCCCGCTCCGAAGGCCAGCGGATCGTCGCCGAGGGCCACGGGCTCGCCGACCGGCTCATCACGGAAGCCAACGACCGGGTGCAGAACATCGAGCGGGTCCTCAGCGACCTGCGGATGCGGCGGCGCGAGATCCGGGCCGAGCTCAACCGCATGGTGGAGCTCATCCAGGGCCTGGTCCACGACGACCAGCGGCGGGAGAGCGAGGAGCGCTCGGCGCCCCAGCTCGCCACCTTCCAGCGGCGGGTCCAGGACGGCACCGAGCGACAGGGATGAGCCTCCTCGTCCGCGGCGCCGCGCAGCTGGCGACGCCGACCGGCACCGAGCCGCGGCGCGGCCGCGGGCTGTCGGCCCTCGAGATCCTCCCTAACGCGGTGGTGCGCTGCGAGCACGGCCGGATCGTCTTCGTCGGCGACGAGTCCGAGCATGAGCGGCGTTTCCCGGCCCCGAATGAGGTCCTCGACGCGGGCGGCGGCTGCATCGTCCCGGGCTTCGTCGACCCACACACCCACCCGGTGTGGGCCGGCTCCCGCGAGGACGAGTTCGACCGCCGATTGCGGGGCGAGAGCTACATGGACATCGCGCGCGCCGGCGGCGGCATCAATGCCACCGTTCGCGCCACCCGGACGGCATCGTCCGCCGAGCTGCTCGAGGCGGCGCTCGCCCGCCTCGACACCTTCCTCCTCCACGGCACCACCACCCTCGAGGCCAAGTCGGGCTACGGCCTCGACCTCGAGACCGAGGTGCGGATGCTCGAGGTCATCGCCGAGGCCTCCCGCCTCCACCCGGTCGACCTCCACCCCACCTGCCTCGCGGCGCACGAGGTGCCCCCCGAGCACCGCGCCGACCCCGAGGCCTGGGTCGAGCGCCTGGTGCAGGAGATTCACCCCGAGATCGCGCGCCGCGGCCTCGCCGAGGCGGTGGACGTCTTCTGCGAGGAGGGGGTCTTCGACCTCGGACAGACGCGGCGGCTGCTCGCCGACGCCGGCGAGCTCGGCTGGAAGATCCACCTCCACGCCGACGAGCTGACACCGCTCGGCGGCGCCGAGCTGGCGGTCGAGCTCGGCGCGCTGTCGGCGGACCACCTGATGTGCGTCACGCCCGAGGGCATCGCGGCCCTCGCGGGCTCCGACACCGTCGCCGTCCTGCTGCCGGGGACCTCCTTCTTCCTGCGCTCGGACTTCGCGCCGGCGCGGGAGCTGATCGACGCCGGCTGCGCCGTCGCCCTCGCCACCGACTGCAACCCCGGCTCCTCGCCCACCGAGTCGATGCCGATGATCCTCGCCCTCGCCTGCCTCGGCATGGGCATGACGGTGGCGGAGGCTCTGACCGCGGCCACCCTGAACGCCGCCGCCGCCCTCGGCCGCGCCTCCGAGCTCGGCTCGATCGAGGAGGGCAAACACGCCGACCTGGTGGTTCTCGAGGCGCCCTCGGTGCACCACCTGGTCTACCACTACGGCGTCAACCCGGTGCGGCACGTGGTCAAGGCCGGGCGGGTCAGGGTGCGGGACGGGCGCGTGGAACGCGGGGCGGGGCCGAGCTGAGCTTCTTCCGGCAGGGGGTCGCGCTCCTGCCGCGGTGCGGATTCCGCGCGCGGGCCCCGATATGCGCCAACTTAGGCGTGTTGGCGAGCGATTTCTCAGTGCGGTCAGGCTCAGCTGGCGCTCTTTGTCCGTCCCGAGCCCGAGCCCGTTACCGTTGCCGTTCCCGATATTATCGACCTCCTGGCTCGAGGGCGAGACCAGCTCCTTCGCACAGTCGCCATGCTGACATCGTTGGTAAGGTCGATCTCTGAGAAGAACCCGAATCTTCGATAACGGTAACGGCAACGGGCTCGGGCTCGGGCTTGAACAGCCTGCTCTCAGGTTATGTCAGCGCCTATGCGCGGACCCACCCTTGCCCTGAGACCTGCGCCGATGGCGGGAGCCTTCACTCCACGTCGACGTGCACGCGGCGGATGGCGAGGGCGCGGCCGCTCGTCTCGTCGGCGTCGACCAGCGCGCCCCGGAGCTGGAGGCCGCGCTTGGCGGGCTCGAAGGGGCGCGGCGTGTTGTAGAGGAAGCGCTCGAGGACCTTCTCGGGCCGCATGCCGATGATCGACTCGTAGGGCCCGGTCATGCCGACGTCGGTCTGCAGGGCGGTGCCCTGGGGGAGGATCCGCTCGTCGGCGGTGGGGACGTGGGTGTGGGTGCCGAGGACCGCGGTCACGCGGCCGTCGAGATACCAGCCCATGGCCTGCTTCTCGGACGTCGCCTCGGCGTGCATGTCGACCAGGATCACCCGCACGTCCGGGTGCGCCGCCGCGATCTCGTCCAGGACCCGGTCGGCGCACCGGAAGGCATTGTCGATGGGCGGCATCATGGCCTGGCCCTGGAGGTTGATGACCGCCACCGGAACGCCGGCCGCCGTCTCCTCGACGCACCAGCCGCGGCCGGGGTTGCCGTCGGGGTAGTTGGCCGGGCGCAGCAGGGTCGGATGGGCGTCCAACAGCGGCACGCCCTCCTTCTTGTCCCACACGTGGTTGCCGGTGGTGAAGACCGAAATCGGCAGCCCCTCGAGCTCCTCGAGGACCTTGGCCGTCACCCCGAAGCCGCCGGCCAGGTTCTCGACGTTGGCGACCACGAAGTCGACCCGCTCGCGGTCCACCACGGGCTCGAGCTCGGTGCACACCGCGCGCCGCCCGGCCGAGCCCATGATGTCGCCGACGAAGAGCAGTCGGATCACCGCGCGTACTCCACCGCGCGGGTCTCGCGGATCACGGTCACCTTGATCTGCCCCGGGTAGGTGAGCTCCGACTCGACCTTCTTGGCGAGGTCGCGGGCGAGCCAGATGGCGTCCTCGTCCGAGATCCGCGCCGACTCGACGACGATCCGCAGCTCGCGGCCGGCCTGGATGGCGTAGGCCTTCTCGACGCCCTTGAAGTCGGTCGCCATGCTCTCGAGCTTTTCGAGGCGCTTGATGTAGTTCTCCAGGATCTCACGCCGCGCGCCCGGCCGCGCCGCCGACAGCGCGTCGGCGGCGGTCACCAGGACCGCCTCCACCGAGTGCGGATCGTAGTCCCCGTGGTGGCACTCCATGGCGTGGATCACCTCGTCGGTCTCGCCGTGCTTGCGCAGCATCTCGCGGCCGAGCTCGAGGTGGGTGCCGTCCATCTCGCGGTCGACGGCCTTGCCGATGTCGTGCAGCAGCCCCGCCCGCTTGGCCACCGCCGCGTTGGCGCCGAGCTCCGCCGCGAGGTGGTGGCTCAGCCAGGCGACCTCCATCGAGTGCTTGAGGGCGTTCTGGCCGTAGGACGAGCGGAACTGCAGCCTCCCGATGAGCTTCAGGAGCTCGGGGTGGAGGTCGGGGATCCCCACCTCCATGGCCGCCGCCTCGCCGTCGGCGAGGAGCTTCTCGTCCATCTCGGCCTGGACCTTGGTCACCAGCTCCTCGATGCGGCCGGGGTGGATGCGGCCGTCCTGGATCAGGCTGGCCAACGCCAGCCGCGCGACCTCGCGGCGCACCGGCTCGAAGCAGGAGAGAATGACGGCCTCGGGGGTGTCGTCGACGATCAGGTCGACGCCCGTGGCCTGCTCGAAGGCGCGGATGTTGCGCCCCTCGCGGCCGATGATGCGGCCCTTCATGTCGTCCGAGGGCAGGTCGACCACCGACACCGTGCTCTCCACGACGTGCTCGGAGGCGATCCGCTGCACCGCCATCGAGATGACCCGGCGCGCCTTCTCCTTGGCCTTCTCGACGGCCTCGTCCTCGATGCGCTTGACCAGGTTGGCGGCGTCCATGCGCGCCTCGTTCTCCATCGAGTGCAGGAGCTCGGCCTTGGCCTGCTCGACCGTGAGGCCGGCGATCTGCTCGAGCCGGGTGCGCTGCTCGGCGATGGCTGCGGCGAGCTCCTCCTCGCGCGCGACCAGCCGGGCCTCGCGTTGCTCGATGTCGGCCTGCAGCTGCTCGTGCGCCTTTTCGCGTTCGCCGAGCTCGAGCTCGGCCGCCTCGACGGCCTGCTGCCGCTCGGCGAGTCGATTGTCGAATGCGGTCAGCTCGAGCCGAACCTCCCGGGTCTCCCGCTCGAACTCGGTGCGGGCCGCCAGCAGGCGCTCCCGCGCGAGCATCTCCACGTCCTTCTGAACCCGCTGCCCGTCGATCTCGGCCGCGGCGACGATCCTCGCCGCCTCGGACTCCGCGTTGGCGAGGAGCCGGGCCGCCGCGCCGCGCGAGCGCTTCCAGAGCGCCCACACCACCGCCAACGCGCTCACAGCGAGCAGCAGCAGAAAGACCTCTACTGCCACCAGTATCAGTTCCACGATGCACCCCCTTGTCAAGGAGCGATCAGTGCAACCGGCTTCTGGCTGGAGTGGACCCTGGTCTCAAGAGGATGAAGTGGAGGTCCCCGCGTCGGCCGTGTGAGCAAGTCTATTTGAACCTGCGAAACCACAGGTGGGTGCCTGTCCCCAACCCGTCTCCCGCCTCGCGGCAGGCATCGGGGCTGGGAAACCCGGCGACCCTTCAAATAGGTGTTGGTTCAACAATAGTTTTACTCATCACCAACCGCGTAGGGACCTCCGAGTTTCAGCGTTCGTTCCCGGCTGCTCCGGGCTTCATGGCCTCTTCAATTCGTGTCACGAGACGTTCGGCCTGCTTCTCCATTTTCATCTGCCGACTGTCCTGATCCGTTTCTCGTTCTTGAAACAACTCATCGGCTATGTTCAGGGCGGTCAAGACTGCGATCTTGACCGTGTCAACACTCGAGCTGCGATCCGCCACCTCCCGCATCCGGCTGTCGACGAAGCGCGCGATCTCCTGGATCCGGGCCTCGTCGCCGTCCGCACGCAGGCCGAGCCGCTGGCCGAAGATCTCGACAGTGGCCCGGACGGTGGTCATCAGTCAGTTCCTCCCACGACGAGTATAACAGGATCGTCGAGGGGGATCTTTCAGCACCCGCGACGCCGCCGCCTGGCCCCCGGCATCGCCCGCAAGCCCTTGGGATGGAGTCGTTCAGCTTTCCGGTCGCGACCGGCCGGCGCCTGTCCGGCGCCCTCAGTCGGCTTCGGCCAGGGCGCCGTCGATGAGCTTGAGGACCTTCTCGAGACGGGCCGCGAGCTCGTCGCGCTGCGTCTCGAGGGCCTCGATCCGCGCCCCGAGATCGGCGTCCGAGGCCGCCTTCCCCTCAAGCTCCTCGAGCTTGGCCGCGAGCTCGGTCTCCCGCGCCTTGGCCTCGGCGTAGGCCGTCACCAGGTCGTCGATCCTCGCCTCGAGCCGCTTCAGCACCGCGTCCATTGCCATCGACATCCTCCGTCACGCAAATCTGATGGGCAGCCGCTCGGACAGCTCGCGGCGCAGGCGCTCGTGCGACGCGTTGACCTCGTCCTGGGTGAGGGAGCGCTCGGGGTGCCGGTAGACCAGCCGCTGGGTCGTCCGCACCCGCCCGCTTCCGTCCGGAAGGACGAAACGCGTCACGTAGCCCAGGTCCTCGACCCACTCTCCTGCCAGTGCCCGCACCGCGGCCTCGAGCTCCGCGTAGCCGAGATCGTTCGAGTGCTCGACCGTCATGTCCATGACGACCGGCGGGAAGCGCGGCAGCGCCTCGAAGCGCGGCAGCGGCCGCGGGGCCGCCCGCTCGAGGTCGAGCTCGACGAGCAGGACCCTGCCCCGCAGGCTCCAGTGCTCGCCGGCGAACCCTTCGGCAAGGCATCCGGCCAGCCCCAGGAGCGAGCCGTCCTCCGCCTCGAGGACCGCGCCGGCGGCGGCGTCCAGCCACGGCTGCCCGCCGCGCCGCCAGCTCAGCTTCGGCAGCCCGATCGACCGGCACAGGTGCTCGACCACGCCCTTGAGGCGGGCGAAGTCCTCGTCGATCGGGGAACCGGACGCGGACAGCAGCACGGCGAGACGCTCCCGTTCGGAGGGCTCGGCGCCCTCGGCGCTGAACACGCGCCCCTGCTCGAAGATCGCGAGCTCGCGCTCGCCCTGGTTGAGGTTGGCGGCCGCCGCGGCCAACACGCCCGGCAGCAGCGAGCGGCGCATGATCTCCTGGCTGCTGCTCAAGGGATTGGCGAGCTCGAGCGCAGGCCCCGGGCACAACGGGTGCTCCGCCACCAGGGCGTCGGCCGCGCGGTCGACGAAGCTCCAGGTGATGATCTCGGTCAGGCCCGCCGCCACCGCGGCGCGGCGCGCACGGTCGACGAGCTCCCAGTTCGGGTTGCGGCGCCCGGGGGTGGTTGCCAGCACCGGCAGGGCGGACGGCACCGCAGAGTAGCCGACGTGGCGCAAGACCTCTTCGAAGAGGTCGGCCACCCGCTCGACGTCGACCCGGAACGGGGGCACGGTGACCGTGATCGTGTCGCCGGACCCCGCGGGCGCGAACTCGAGGCCGGCGAGGATCTCGGCCGCTCTCTCGGCCGCGATCTCGAGCCCCGCGAAGGACGAGAGCGCCGAGGCCGACAGCGTCAGCTCGCGCCCCCGCCACGGGCGCGGGTTGACGTCGATGCGGCCGCGCGCCACGGAACCGCCGCACAGCTCGGCGATGAGCACCGCCGCGCGGTCGCAGGCGAGCGCCGCCATCTCGGGATCGGCGCCGCGCTCGAAGCGGTGCGAGGCCTCGGTGTGCATGCCCAGCCGACGCGCCGTGCGGCGCACCGACAGGGCGTCGAAGTGGGCGCTCTCGAGCAGCACCTCGGTGGTGTCGGCCTGGATCTCGGAGTCCGCGCCGCCCATGATGCCGGCCAGCGCCACGACGCCCTCGCCGTCGGCGATCATCATCATCGACGGGTCGAGCTCGCGCACCACCCCGTCGAGGGTCGTCAGCCGCTCGCCCGGAGCCGCCGGCCGGACCACGATCCTCCGCCCGCGCAGCCGTTTCAGGTCGAAGGCGTGCAACGGCTGCCCGAGCTCGAGGAGGACGTAGTTGGTGGCATCGACCACGGCGTTGATCGGCCGCACGCCGCAGTTGGCGAGCCGCCGCTGCATCCAGGCGGGCGAGGGTTGCACGCGCACGCCGCGGATCACCCGCGCCACGTAACGCGAGCACGGCGCGCCGTCCGCGATCTCGACCGCGGCCAGGGCGGCGGCCTCCTCCCTGCTCTCCTCGAGCTCGAACTCGAGCGGCTTGAGGCGCGCCCCGGTGGCGACCGCGGCCTCGCGGGCGAGCCCGCGGTGGTTCATGGCGTCGGGGCGGTTGGTGGTGACCTCCACGTCCCAGATCTCGGCCCCGTCGCCGGGCTCCCTGAGCTCGACCAGGAAGCCGCAATCGGTGAGGCGCTCGGCGAGCGCATCCGGCGCGGGGGCGCCGTCGAGAAGCTCGGTCAGCCACTGCGACTCGAACTTCATGCGAACTGCCTCGTCAGGCGCTGGTCGCCGGCGAACAGCTGGCGCAGGTCGGGGATGCCGTAGACCAGCATCGCCACCCGGTCGAGCCCGAGCCCGAAGGCGAAGCCGGTGTAGCGTTCGGAGTCGACGCCGACCGCCTCGAAGACCCGGGGGTCGACCATCCCGGCGCCCAGGATCTCGATCCATCCCGAGCCGGAGCACACCCCGCAGCCCTGCTGCGCGCAGAAGATGCACGAGATGTCGACCTCGGCCGAGGGTTCGGTGAAGGGGAAGTAGCCGGGGCGCAGCCGCACCGCGACGCGATCCGAGAAGAGCTCGTGGAGGAAGGTCTCGAGCGTCGCCTTGAGATGGGCGAAGCTGATGCCCTCGTCGACCAGCAGACCCTCGATCTGGTGGAACATGGGCGAGTGCCGGAGGTCGGAGTCGCGGCGGTAGACCTTGCCCGGCACGATGATCCGGATCGGCGGTTGGCGGCTCTCCATGACCCGCGCCTGCACCGGCGAGGTGTGGGTGCGCAGGAGGCGCCCCTGCGGGAAGTAGAAGGTGTCCTGGTCGTCGCGCGCCGGGTGGTCGGGCGGGATGTTCAAGGCCTCGAAGTTGTGCCAGTCGTCCTCGACCTCGGGCCCGCCCTCGACGTCGTAGCCCATGCGCAGGAAGATCTCCTCGATCCGCCGCCGCACGATGTGGACCGGGTGCTCGGCGCCGCAGGCGACCGGAATGCCGGGCAGGGTGACGTCCACCGGCTGGCCGACCGCCACCGCAGCGCGGTGGCCCTTCAACGTGAGGTCAGCCGGCGGCTTCTTCACGCGCACCTCGGTCACCGCGTGCTTCTTGGCCTCCGCGAGCTTCGCCTCGATCTCCTGCTTGAGCTGGTTGAGGGCCTGCCCGTAGGCGCGCCGGTCCTCCTTGGGCAGCTCGCGCAGCGCCGCGGCGAGCTCGTTGAGCGCGCCCGAACGCTGCCCGGCGTACTTGATGCGGACCTTCTCCACCTCGCCGGCATCGCTCCCCGCCGCCCCGAGCTCGGCGAGGAATGACGCGCGCACCTCGTCGAGACGCGCCGTGCTCACCGGGGCCTCAGCTCTCGGCGGTTCTGGACAGCTCGACGAGCTGGGTGAAGGCCTGCGGGTCGCGCACCGCGAGGTCGGCGAGGACCTTGCGGTCGAGGCTGCAGCCCGCACCCTTGAGGCCGGCGATCAGGGCCGAGTAGGTGGTGCCGTTCTGCCGCGCCGCCGCATTGATGCGGGTGATCCACAGCGCGCGGAACTCGCGCTTGCGCTGCTTGCGGTCGCGGTAGGCGTAGCCGAGGGACTTCTCGACCTGGAGCTTGGCCACCCGGTGGAGGCGCGACTTACCACCCCAGTAGCCCTCGGCGAGCTTGAGGATCTTCTTGCGACGGTCCTTGCGATTGGTCGATCTTTTGACGCGCATGGTGCTTCCTCTCTACAGCTGCGCCGCGAGCATCTTTTTGAGCACCTTGGCATCGCAAGGCGCCACGATCGCGGAGGAGCGCAGCTTGCGCTTCCGCTTGCGGGTCTTCTTGGTCAGGATGTGCGAGTGGTAGGCGTGGTGGCGCTTGAACTTGCCCGACGCGGTCCGCTTGACCCGCTTGGCGGCGCCCCGGTGAGTCTTCTGCTTGGGCATGATGGGCTCCTTTGATCTCTCTCACGGCTCCAACGAGCGCGTGCTGACAATCTTGGTGAGACGGTCGACCGCGGCCGCGAGGGGCTGGACCCCCTCGTCGCGCCCGTGTCGCAGGCGGAGCGAAACGGCGTCGTCGTCGGCCTCACGCTGCCCCACCACCAGCAGGTAGGGCACCTTCATGGTCTCGCCGTCGCGGATCTTGTAACCGAGCTTCTCCGAGCGGCTGTCGACCGAGGCGCGCAGGCCGGCGGCCGTGAGCTCGGCCACAACCCGCTCGGCGTAGTCGTTGACCGCGTCGGTGATCGGCAGCACCCGGGCCTGCTCGGGCGCCAGCCACGGCGGAAGGTCGCCGCCGAAGTGCTCCAGCATGACGCCGTAGAAGCGCTCCAGCGACCCCAGAATGGCGCGGTGGATCATCACCGGGCGCTTGTCGGCGCCGTCGGAGTCGACGTAGGTGAGGTCGAAGCGCTCCGGCATCTGGAAGTCGAGCTGGATGGTCGCGAGCTGCCAGGCGCGGCCGAGGGCGTCGTGGACGTCGAAGTCGATCTTGGGCCCGTAGAAGGCGCCCTCGCCCGGCTTGACGGTGTAGCCGAGGTCCGAGCGGCCCTCGAGGCAGCGCGCCAGCACCGCCTCGGCGTGCGCCCACACCGCGGGGTCGCCCATCGACTTCGCCGGTTTGGTCGACAGGTAGACCTGCACGTCCTCGAAGCCGAACAGCCGGTAGATCTCGAACACGAGGTCGAAGAGGGCGGTGATCTCGCTCTCGATCTGCTCCGGGGTGCAGAAGATGTGGGCGTCGTCCTGCGAGAAGCTGCGCACCCGGGTCAGCCCGGTCACCACCCCCGAGCGCTCGTAGCGGTGGAGGCGGCCGAAGTCGGCAATGCGCCGCGGCAGATCGCGGTAGGAGTGCGCCGAGCCGCCGAAGAGCAGGCAGTGCGAGGGGCAGTTCATGGGCTTGACGCTCGACGAGCGCTCGCCCACCTCGTCGAAGGCGTCGGCGAAGAACATGTCGTCGCGGTAGTTGTCGTAGTGACCCGAGCGCTTCCACAGCTCGACGTCGAAGATCTGCGGCGTGATGACCTCCTCGTAACCGTGCTCGCGGTACTTCTCGCGCATCAGCCTGAGGAGCTCGTTGTAGACGATCGTCCCGCGGGGGTGGAAGAACGGGCTCGCCGGCGCCTCGGGGTGGAACGAGAACAGATCGAGCTCGCGCCCGAGCCGGCGGTGGTCGCGCCGCCTGAGCTCCTCGAGCCTGGCGAAGTAGGCGTCGAGCTCCTTCTTCGAGGCGAAGGCGGTGCCGTAGATGCGCTGCAGCATCTCGTTGCGCTCGTCGCCCTTGAAGTAGGCGCCCGAGGCCTCGAGCAGCTTGACCGCGCCGATCTGCGAGGTGCGCCTGACGTGCGGACCGCGGCAGAGGTCGAGGAACGGGCCGTGCGAGTACAGGGTGATGGTCTCGCCCTCGGGGATGTCGTCGAGGCGCACCAGCTTGATGTCCTCGCCGCGCTCGGACATGAGTCGGCGCACCTCGTCCCGGGTCGCCTCGAGGCGCTCGAACTCGAGGTCCTCGGCGATGATCCGCGCCATCTCCGCCTCGATCTTCTCGAAGTCCTCGGGCCGGAAGGCGCGCGGGAAGCGGAAGTCGTACTGGTACTTCTCGGAGTGGTCCTGGCGCCCGGCGTCGATCGGCGTGCCCGGCCACAGCCGCTTGACCGCGTCGGCGAGCACGTGCTCCGCGGAGTGGCGGATCACCTCGCTGCCCTCGGGGTCCTTGACGGTGACGATCCGCAGCTCGGCGTCGTGCTCGAGCGGCGTCCGCAAATCAACCAGGCGGCCGTCGACCATGCCGGCGACCGTGTCACGGGCGAGCCGCGGGCCGATGGCTTCCGCCACCTGGACCACGGTGGTCCCGGTGGGAAACTCGCGCGCGCTGCCGTCCGGCAGGCTGACCCGTACTGTCTCGGCCATGTCACTCTCCAGGCGGCCGCCCGTCCGTCGTCCCGAGGGCCGCAAAAAACAAAACCCGACCACGGGGTCGGGTGGGGGGATCGCGAATGGTAGGCGCGCGCGGACTCGAACCGCGGACTTCATCCGTGTGAGGGATGCGCTCTAACCAACTGAGCTACGCGCCTCTGCTGATCCCAAAAATGGTAGGCGCGAGCGGGATCGAACCGCTGACCTCTACCGTGTCAAGGTAGCACTCTAACCAGCTGAGCTACGCGCCTTCAACGACTGCTGACGGGTGGTCCCGTGGACGCTTCGATACCCGCCTTCGTCTCTTCTGATGACAAAGAACTGACCCGAAAAATCGGGGCTGGGAGCATAGCAACGAGCACCAGAACTGTCAACACGATCGTGTGTTACCGTGGCCCGGTGAGCGAGCACGTCATCGTCTTCACCGCCCAGGGCGAGCCCGAGGAGGAGCAGGTGCGCGCCTTCCTCGGCGCCCACGGCATCCCGGTCTTCACCCGCGGCGAGGCCCTGCGCAAGACGCACGGGCTGACTCTGAACGGCCTCGGGCAGGTCGAGATCATGGTCACCGCCGAGCACGCCGACGAGGCGCGGCGCCTGCTCGCCGAGGTCGAGCGGGGCGACTTCACCCTCGACGAGTCGACCGAGACCTGAGGCGGGGTGTCCCCGCCGACCCGCGCGGCGGGCGCTCAATCCCGGCTTTCGCTGGCGAGCCCGAGGTCGGCAAGCTGGCCGGCGTCCACCGGCGACGGCGCACGGGTCATCAGGCAGGCCGCCGAGGTCGTCTTGGGGAAGGCGATGACGTCGCGGATCGAGTCGCGGCCGGCCATCAGCATCACCGTGCGGTCGAGGCCGAGGGCGATGCCGCCGTGCGGCGGCACGCCGTAGCGGAAGGCCTCGAGGAGAAAGCCGAAGCGCTCGCGGGCCTCTTCGGGACCGATCCCGAGGGTCGCGAACATCTGCCGCTGCACCCCGGGATCGTGGATGCGGATCGAGCCGCCGCCGAGCTCCAGGCCGTCCATGACGACGTCGTAGGCGCGGGCCCGCACCGCTGCCGGGTCGCTCCCGAGGAGCGGCAGGTCCTCGGGCCGCGGCGCGGTGAACGGGTGGTGCATGGCGTAGTAGCGCCCGTCCTCGGCGTTCCACTCCAGGAGCGGGAAGTCGGTCACCCACAGGAAGTCGTGGCGGCCGGC